>DATINB010000034.1:0-3439 GCA_035474775.1 Luteimonas sp. | reverse complement strand
AGCGCGAGGCGCAGCTGGCGCGACGCTCGGCCAGCCATGCCGCGAGCGGCGCGGCCAAGCCCGGCGAATAGGCGTTCGACCCCGGAGCGACGCGCCACCGGCGGTGCTCGGCTCGATCTGCACTCGAAAGACCGCCGCCGGCCTTCCATCTCGCCGATGCCGGTGCTGCTGGCCGCCGCGGCCGCGGCAAGCGACCGCTAGGGCACGCCTGCGGGCGGGCGCGCGGGCACGCGCGCGCGCCAGGGCACGTCGCCGCGGAACACCATCAGGTACACGCCGACCGTCCAGATCGAAGCCGCCGCCCAGCCGGCCAGGATGTCCGACGGGTAATGCACGCCGAGGTAGATGCGCGACAACCCGACCATCGGCACGAACAGCGCCATCGCCAGCAGCACCGGCATGCGCCAGCGCGTGGGCCAGGCCAGCAGCACCAGCACCAGTGCCAGCGTCATCGAACCCATCGCGTGGCCACTGGGGAAGCTGTAGGTGGTCTCCGGCGCGATCGACTCCCACAGCGACGGCCGCTCGCGCGAGAAGACCTGCTTGGCGGCCACGTTGAGCACGCCCGAGCCGGCGAGCGCCACGCCGGCGAACAGCCCCTCGCGGAGTTGCCGCCGCCAGGCCAGTGCGGCCACCAGCAGGACGTCCGCCGGAACCACCCCCCAGGCGTAGCCGATCTCGGAGAACAGCGCGAAGACGCGGTCGAACCCGTCGTGCGCCACCGACTGCGCGAACAGCAGCAGCGGCTCGTCGAACACCAGCGCCTCGCCCTCGTGGACCTCGTCGGCGAGCTCGGCGAACCCCCAGAACGGCAGCAGCAATCCCGCGAACAGCAGCGCCAGCCGACCGGCGTGCCGGCGCAGGAACGCGACGCCGAAGCGCGCCTCGACGCGCAGCGTGTCGGCGGCGTCAGCCGGCGTGCGCGGCGGATCCATAGCGCCTGTCCACGTAGGCGTCGATCAGCCCGACGAACTCGTGCGCAATGCGGTCGCCGCGCAGGGTCAACGCCTTCTCGCCGTCGATGAACACCGGCGCGGCGGGCGCCTCGCCGGTGCCGGGCAGCGAGATGCCGATATCGGCGTGGCGGGATTCGCCGGGGCCGTTGACCACGCAGCCCATCACCGCCAGCGTCATGTGCTCGGCGCCGGGGTGGGTGATCTTCCATTCCGGCATCCGCGCGCGCACGTGTTCCTGCACTACCTGCGCCAGTTTCTGGAAGAACTCGGAGGTGGTGCGCCCGCAGCCCGGGCACGCGGTCACCATCGGCGTGAACGCGCGCAGGCCCATGGTCTGCAGCAGTTCCTGCGCGACCACCACCTCCTGCGTGCGCGGCGCGCCGGGTTCGGGCGTGAGCGAGATGCGGATGGTGTCGCCGATGCCTTCCTGCAGCAGCACCGCGAGCGCCGCGGTCGATGCGACGATGCCCTTGCTGCCGATCCCGGCCTCGGTCAGGCCCAGGTGCAGGGCGAAGTCGGAACGCCGGGCCAGGTCCCGGTACACGGCGACCAGCTCCTGCACCCCGCTGACCTTGCAGGACAGCACGATGCGCTCCGCGGCCAGGCCCACCTCCACCGCGCGGGCGGCGGAATCCAGCGCCGAGCGGATCAGCGCCTCGCGCAGCACGCGGCCGGCATCCCACGGCTGCGCGCGGGTCGCGTTCTCGTCCATCAACGCGGTGGCGAGCGACTGGTCCAGGGAGCCCCAGTTGACGCCGATGCGCACCGGCTTGCCATGGCGGATGGCCAGCTCGATCAGCTGCGCGAACTGCAGGTCGCGCTTGCGGCCGAAGCCGACGTTGCCGGGGTTGATGCGGTACTTGGCCAGCGCTTCGGCACAGGCCGGCTCGTTGGCCAGCAACTGGTGCCCGTTGTAGTGGAAATCACCGACGATCGGCACCGCGATGCCCTGCATGGCCAGGCGCTCGACGATCCGCGGTACGGCGGCCGCGGATTCCGGGTTGTTGACGGTGACCCGCACCAGCTCGGAGCCCGCCCGCCACAGTTCCCCGACCTGTTTCGCCGTGGCCGCGACGTCGGCGGTATCGGTATTGGTCATCGACTGCACCACCACCGGGGCATCGCCGCCGACGGCCACCCCGCCGATCAGCACCTGGCGCGTGGCGCGCCGCGCGGCTGCGCCGAACGTCCAGTCATCGAGGGTGCGGATCAGCGCGGGCGCATGGGCCGGTGCGAAGCCCGGGGCGGCGGGGACGGGGGCAGCTTCCATGGCGCCATTGTAGGACTGGGGGCGCAGGCTTCGCGGACATCCGGGTCCGGAGCCTTCACCGCAGGCAGGTACTCGCTACGTGCCGTGCGCCGGGCGCGACCGCCGGCGACGGCATGGATGCCAGAAGCGGCGATGCCTTCACACGGGTGGCGAGGGCCGCCAAGGCGCGATGGCGGGGGCTTGCGGCGAGTGGGCCATGGCTTTGTCCCGCGCGGTTTCGATCGCGCACCCTGGCTGCCTTACCCTGTCGCCATGGACACGCCGCGCGACTCCCGGATCCTCAGCCCGAGCCAGCTCAACACGCTGGCGCGCAGCCTGCTCGAGGACGCGTTTCCGCTGGTGATGGTGGAAGGCGAGCTGTGCAACGTCTCGCGCCCGGCATCCGGGCACCTCTATTTCACGCTCAAGGACGCGCGCGCCCAGGTGCGCTGCGCGCTGTTCAAGCCCAAGAGCCAGTGGCTGCCGTTCGAGCCGCGCAACGGCGCGGCGGTGCTGGCGCGCGGGCGGGTCACGCTGTACGACGCGCGTGGCGACTACCAGCTGATCGTGGACTCGCTGGAGGAGGCGGGCGAAGGCGCGCTGCGGCGCGCGTTCGACGCACTCAAGGCGCGGTTGCAGGACGAGGGCCTGTTCGATCCGGCGCGCAAGCGCCCGTTGCCTGCGCACGTGCGCAGGCTGGGAGTGATCACCTCGCCATCCGGTGCCGCGGTGCGCGACGTGCTGAGCGTCCTGCGGCGGCGCTTTCCGCTGCTGGAGGTCGACGTGCTGCCGGTTGCGGTCCAGGGCGAGGGTGCCGCCGCGCAGATCCGCGCGATGCTGCTGCGCGCCGCGGACAGTGGCCGTTACGATCTGCTGCTCCTCGCGCGCGGTGGCGGATCGCTCGAGGACCTGTGGGCCTTCAACGACGAGGCCCTGGCCCGTGCGATCGCCCGATGCCCGGTGCCGGTGGTGTCGGCGATCGGCCACGAGACCGACTTCACCCTGGCCGACTTCGCCGCCGACCTGCGGGCACCGACCCCGTCGGTGGCCGCGGAGCTGATCGTGCCCGACCGCATCGACCTGGGGACGCGCCTGCGCGGCCTGCGCCACCGGATCGACGCGCTGCACCTGCGGCGTCTGCGCGATGCCATGCAGCGCGTGGACCGCGCCTCGCTGCGCCTGGCCGCGGGCCGGCCGCAGGCGCGGCTGCAGGCGCTGCAGCGGCGCCGGGACG
>DATINB010000033.1:0-12591 GCA_035474775.1 Luteimonas sp. | reverse complement strand
ATCGAGTACTACCTGCCGCTGTTCTTCGAGACCACGTCGACACTGTTCGATTATTTCGCGCCCAACGCGCTGCCGGTGCTGACCAGCGGGGTCGGCGAAGCGGCCGAACATGCCTGGGCGCAGACCTGCGAACGCTACGAGCAGCGACGCCACGACATCGAGCGACCGCTGCTCGCGCCGGACGCGCTGTTCCTGTCGCCGGAGGCGCTGCGCCAGCTGCTCAACCGGGGCGAGCGGGTCGAGGTCTGCGACGCCGGCCACGCGCGTCATGCGCAGGCCGGCCCGCTGGGCGACCAGCCCGCGCCGGACCTGCCGGTCGCGGTCAAGGATGCCGAGCCCTCGGCCGCGTTGAAGCGATTCCTGGAGCACTATCCCGGCCGTGTGCTGGTGGCCGCCGACAGCGCCGGACGTCGCGAGGCACTGATCGATGTCCTCGGGGCCGCATCGATCGCGCCGGTCGTGGTGGCGGATTTCGCTGCGTTCCTGCACGCCGATGGCGATCCCGCCGCGCCGAAGCTGTCGATCGCGGTCGCACCGCTGGACAACGGGTTCGCCCTGGACCTGCCGCAGGTGGTGGTGCTCACCGAGCGCCAGCTGTTCCCGGAGCGCGCGGCGCAACCGCGTCGCCGCAAGCGTGCGGGCCGCGAGCCCGATGCCATCGTCCGTGACCTCGGGGAGCTGTCGGAGGGTGCCCCGATCGTGCACGAGGACCACGGCGTGGGCCGCTACCGCGGCCTGGTCACCCTGGAAGCCGGCGGCCAGCCCGGCGAGTACCTCGAGATCGAGTACGCCAAGGGCGACCGGCTGTACGTGCCGGTGGGCCAGCTGCATCTGATCAACCGCTACTCGGGCGCCTCGCCGGAAACCGCGCCGCTGCACTCGCTCGGCGGGGAGCAGTGGAGCAAGGCCAAGCGCAAGGCCGCGGAGAAGGTGCGCGACGTGGCCGCGGAGCTGCTCGAGATCCAGGCCAAGCGGCAGTCGCGCGCCGGACTCGCGCTCGACCTCGACCGCTCGATGTACGAGCCGTTCGCGGCCGCGTTCCCGTTCGAGGAGACGCCCGACCAGCACAGTGCGATCGAGGACGTGCTGCGCGACCTGCAGTCGGCGCAGCCGATGGACCGCGTGGTCTGCGGCGACGTCGGCTTCGGCAAGACCGAGGTCGCGGTGCGCGCGGCGTTCGTGGCGGCGACCGCCGGCAAGCAGGTCGCGGTGCTGGTGCCGACCACGCTGCTGGCCGAGCAGCACTACCGCACCATGGCCGACCGCTTCGCCGACTGGCCGATCCGGGTCGAGGTGCTGTCGCGCTTCAAGACCGCCAAGGAAATCAAGGCCGAGATCGGCAAGATCGCCGACGGTACGCTGGACATCATCGTCGGCACGCACCGCCTGCTGCAGCCCGACGTCAGGTTCAAGGACCTCGGCCTCGTGATCGTCGACGAGGAACAACGCTTCGGCGTGCGCCAGAAGGAGGCGCTGAAGGCGCTGCGCGCCAACGTGCACCTGCTGACGCTGACCGCGACGCCGATCCCGCGCACGCTGAACATGGCCATGGCCGGCCTGCGCGACCTCTCGATCATCGCCACCCCGCCGGCGCACCGGCTGGCGGTGCAGACCTTCGTGGTGCCGTGGGACGACGACCAGCTGCACGAGGCGTTCCAGCGCGAGCTGGCACGCGGCGGCCAGGTCTACTTCCTGCACAACGACGTCGAGAGCATCGGCCGCATGCAGCGTGAGCTGGAGACGCTGGTGCCGGATGCGCGCATCGGCATCGCCCACGGGCAGATGCCGGAGCGCGAGCTGGAGAAGGTGATGCTCGACTTCCACAAGCAGCGCTTCAACGTGCTGCTGTGCTCGACCATCATCGAGTCCGGCATCGACATCCCCAACGCCAACACCATCATCATCAACCGCGCCGACCGCTTCGGCCTGGCCCAGCTGCACCAGCTGCGCGGCCGCGTCGGCCGCTCGCACCACCGCGCGTACGCCTACCTGGTGACGCCGGACATGCGCTCGATCTCGGTCGACGCGCGCAAGCGGCTGGATGCCATCGCGGCCATGGACGAGCTCGGCGCCGGGTTCACCCTGGCCACCCACGACCTCGAGATCCGCGGCGCCGGCGAGCTGCTCGGCGAGGACCAGAGCGGGCAGATGGCCGAGGTCGGCTTCAGCCTGTACACCGAGCTGCTGGAGCGCGCGGTGCGCTCGATCAAGCAGGGGCGGCTGCCGGATGTCGACGGCACCTCCGCGCGCGGCGCCGATGTCGAGCTCAACGTCGCCGCGTTGATCCCCGATGACTACCTGCCGGACGTGCACACGCGCCTGACGCTGTACAAGCGCATCAGCGCGGCCCGCGACGCCGGCGCGCTGCGCGAGCTGCAGGTGGAGATGATCGACCGCTTCGGCCTGCTGCCCGACCCCGCGCGCTACCTGTTCGCGACGGCCGAACTGAAGATGCAGGCCACCGGGCTCGGCATCCGCAAGCTCGACCTGGGGCCGGTGGGCGGGCGCGTGCAATTCCTGGAGAAGCCGAACGTGGATCCGATGGCCATCATCCGCATGATCCAGGGCCAGCCCAAGCTGTACCAGATGGACGGACCGGACAGGCTGCGGGTCAAGCTGCCGATGCCGGAAGCCGCCGACCGGTTCAACACCGCGCGGGCGTTGATGGCGACGCTGCGCGCCTGACCGCTTGCCGACCGGAGCGGGTCAGTCCTGCGAGCGCTTGACCTTGGCGCCGGTGGCATCGTCGGCGATGCGCCACAGGTAGAAGCTGGCATAGGTGCGGTACGGCGCCCATCGTTCGCCACGCTCGACGAGCGCCTTCGGCGTCGGCATGGCCTCGCTGCGGTCGACCCGCTGCGCCCCCTTGCGGATGCCCAGGTCGTCGACCGGCAGCACATCCGGGCGGCCCAGCTGGAACATCAGCATCATCTCCACCGTCCAGCGCCCGATGCCGCGGATCGGCACCAGCGCGGCCACGATCGCGTCGGGGTCGAGCACGGCCATGCGGCGCAGGCTGGGGATTTCCCCGGCCGCCTCGCGGCGCGCCAGATCGCGGAGCGCGAGCGTCTTGTTGCCGGACACGCCGCAGCTGCGCAGCGCGGCGTCGTCGATGCGGCCCAGCGTGTCGGCATGCAGGCGGTCGCTGGCGATCGCCGCTTCCACCCGGCCGACGATGGTGGCCGCCGCCTTGCCGCTGAGCTGCTGGTAGAGGATCGCGCGGGCCAGCGCGTCGACCGGATCGAACGACCTGCGCCAGCGTGGATCCGGCGCGATCGGCCCAAGACGCTTCATCCAGGCGCCCAGGCGACGGTCACGGCGGGCGAGCCACGTGTAGGCGGCGACGGTGTCGAACCCCCTGCCGTGGCGGGCCACGGTCAGCGCCTCGACAGGACCGCGGCGCGGAGCAGCCATCCGGCCATCAGCATCAGGCCGCCCACCGGCGCCAGCGACGCGGGCAGGCCGGCCAGGTGGCGCGCGACCAGCGAGCCCGAAAAGAGCAGCGTACCGCCGAGCCACAGGGCCTGGACCAGGGGCGAGAGGCGCCCGGCACCCTGTGGTGCGATCGTTGCCAGCGTCGCACCGTGGCCGAAGGCGATGGCGGCTGCCAGCAGCAACGGCGCGCGCGCGGCGGCCAGCGCGCCATGGGAGGCGTAAGCCGCGAGAGCGATGGACGCGGCCGCCAGGATTGCGCCGCTGACCCCGAACACGCGTTGCGCGGTCGACCGGCCTGGCATCAGCAACGCCGGACCCGCGACGCGCGGATCATCGGGGCGTGAACCACGTGGCGCGCCCGCATCCGAGGATGCCAGGCGCGCAGGCCATCAGCGGCTACCGGCGGCCTCGGGTGCCGCGGGCGCTTCCGGGGCCGCGGGCGCGGCTGGCGCGGCCGGGGCTGCAGCCGGTGTCGCGACCGGGGCGACGGCCGGCGTGTTGGCCGTCTTCAGCGACCAGAACACGTCGTACTCGCCGTTCTCGGTGAACGCCGCATCGATGCCGTTCTTGTAGAACTCGTAGGGGCGATCGATCACTTCGTGACCCTGGGTCACCGCCCACGCGCGCACGGCGTTGCGCACGCTCTCCAGCTCGGCCATGAAGCCGACGTAGGACGCGCGCGCCACGCGGCCTGCGGGTGCGTGCAGGTAGGTCACCGGGCCCATCAGCTTGAGGCCCTCCAGCGGCGCATCGGCATTGGCGACGGGCGCGGCCGGCGCCGGCACGCCGCCGGCCGTCTCCGGAGCAGCGTCGGCATCGGCGTCGGCGCCATCGGCCGGAGCGGCACCGCCACGCTGCACGGCCTGCGCCACGTCGAACGTGTAGGTCTCACGCGCCAGCTCGGCGGTCACGATCCGCACCGGCCCCACCGGACGCAGGCCATTGGCGTCCATCGTGCGCTTGATCCACTCGTAGTTGGCCTTCATCGAGGACTTGATGATCTCGTTGTTGCGCTCCACGGCGCCGGCGTTGACGATCAGCAGGTGCTCGGCGGGGCGATCCTCGGCCACCAGGCCGGTCAGCTTGCTGCCTTCGACCCGGTAGTCGACGTTGGGCACCGAGGCCAGCATGCTGCTCATGCGGTCCAGGCCCAGCTTCATCTTGTCGCCGACGTTGCGGCTGACGTACAGGCCCGAATACCGGCCGAGCAGGTTCCAGCCGTAGTCGACCTTGTAGGTCTGGGTGATCTCGACGTTGCGGTTGTTGCGGCCGGTCGGCGAGAGCACGAATTCGCTGCGCTTGTTGCTGCCGCGGTCCTCGTTCTCGATCGCGTAGGCGACCCGCTTGTTGGGTTCGGACTCGACGATCTCCCAGCTGCCCGTACCGACCCCGTCGACCTCGGAGGCATAGCTCACCTTGGCGCCGACGCCTGCGTCGGGGCCGCTCAGTTCCAGCTTCGCCGCGGGGTCGTACAGCGCGATGGGGTTCCAGTCCTTGAACCGGCGCAGGCTGTTGACCGTGTCGTACACGATGGTGACCTTGCGGTTGGTCTCCACGCTTTCCGTCAGCGTACGGCTGGACGGCAGGACCACGCCGACGATCAGGAACAGCACGGCAACGATCGCCATGGAAATCAGAAGCTCGAGCAGACGGGTCATTCAGGGTTCTCCGGGACCAGAACCGGCCGAAGCCGGGCGCAGACGCACAATCGTAGCAACTTGCAGGAACAGCGGCGAGCCGCGATCAGACCAGCTGCAGTTCGAAGGCCTTGAGGACCGCGCGGGTGCGGTCGCGGACGCCCAGCTTGGACAGGATGTTGGACACGTGGTTCTTGATCGTGCCCTCCGCGACGCCCAGGGAATTGGCGATCTCCTTGTTGGAGAACCCGCTGGCCATCAGGCGCAGGATCTCGGTCTCGCGCTCGGTCAGCGGGTCCGGGCGGTCCAGGCTGACGAAATCGTTGCGCATGTGCTCCAGGCCCGACAGCAGGCGCTGGGTCACCGCCGGCTGCACCAGCGAGCCGCCGCCATGCACGGTGCGGATCGCGCCCACCAGCTGCTCGAGGGACACGTCCTTGAGCAGGTAGCCGCGGGCCCCCGCCTTGAGGCCCGCCATCACCAGCTGGTCGTCGTCGAACGTGGTGAGGATGATGGTCGGCGGCAGCAGCCCCACCCGGGACAGGGCCTGCAGTGCCTCCAGCCCCGACATGGCGGGCATCCGCATGTCCATCAGCACCACGTCGGGCTTGATCTGCGGGATCAGCTCCACCGCCTGGCGCCCGTCCGATGCCTCCGCCACCACTTCGATCCCGCCGTCCAGCGCCAGCAGCGAGCGGATCCCCTGGCGTACCAGGGTTTGGTCATCGACCAGACATACGCGGATCATGCTGCCTCCAGTTGGGATGGGCGCGGTGCGGGTCATCGCGCCGTCGCCATGGTCTGTTCCATGGGGTCGTCCAGGGAGCGGGGGCCGCCTCCCGGCGGCGGAATCGCCACCACGGCGTCGAGGGCGGGGTCCAGCGGCAGGCGGATGCGCAACCCGAAGCCCTGGCCGGGCGCCGTCTCGATCTCCACCTCGCCCGCGTACGCCGCGAGGCGTTCGCGCATGCCACGCAGCCCGTTGCCGACGTTGGCCGACTCCGCGCCGCGGCCGTCGTCACGGGCCACCAGGCGCACCGCTCCGCGCTCCAGCGCGTACTGCAGGCGCAGCAGGCCGGCCTGCCCATGGCGGACGGTGTTGGTGATGATCTCCTGCGTGCAGCGCAACAGCACGTGGGCACGCTCGGCGTCGTTGAGCAGGAACGGGCGCGGCATCACCATGTCGATGCGCAACCCGGGCACGTTGTCGGCCAGTGGCAGGAGGGTCGCGGCCATGTCGATGGCATCGTTGTCGCGGATCTGGCTGACCGCCTCGCGCACGTCGCTCAGCAGCAGTCGCGCCAGCGTATGCGCCTGGCCCACGTGCTCCTGCGCGCGCCCGCTGGTGAGGTGGTTGGCGACCTCCAGGTTCAGGCTCAGCGCGGTCAGGTGGTGGCCGAGCAGGTCGTGCAGCTCGCGTGCGATCCGCGTGCGCTCGTTCACCCGCACGCTCTCCGCCAGCAGCGCACGGGTGGCGCGCAGCTCGGCGTTGAGCCGGCGCTGTTCGTCGCGCGCCTGCGCCTGCTGCCGCGCCACCAGCCCGGTCACGAAGGCGAACCCGGTGAAGCCGACGTACAGGCTGGCCTGCAGCACCGCCTCGCCCCACGAGAACCCGAGGCCCTGCACGTAGACCGGCACGATCACGAACTCGCACAGCACCAGCAGCGCCACGCCCAGCCACAGCGGGAGCAGCCACGGGAGCACGCAGGCCACCACCATCAACAGGATGCTGCCCAGCCCGCTCTGGCTGTAATAGCTGATCGCGATGGCGCTGCCCGTCAGCCACACCAGCAGGGTGTGGTCCAGCACGCTGACCCGGCGCTCGCCCAGCGCACGCGTGAGCCACGCGTAGCAGCCACCGAAGATCACCCAGGCCAGCCAGGCGCGCCAGCCGCCGGTGACCAGCAGCGACCCTTCCGCCTGCGGGTCGACCTGGGGCAGCGTCAGCAGCAGCAGCGGAAGGCCGATGACCACCCACGTGAACAGGCCCGCGTAACGAAGCAGGCGGTTGTGGTCGAAGCGCGCGAGCATGCGGCCATAGTAGGCGCAAAGCCCGCGCGGCTGCCTCGTGGGGCCCCATGTCGCGCGTCCCGGTTGGTCGGCGCCGGCACCCCCATGCGATAATCCATGCCGCCGGCCGCACGCTGGCCACGCCGCGGCATCCGCCAGCCGGTCCGTGTCCGCATGCAGGAGCCGGGAATGTCGATCGTCGTCCGCGACGTGCGCGAGCACGAACTGGATTCCGTACTTGCCCTCAACAACGCCGCCGGTCCCGCGATCCTGCCGCTGGACGCCGCCCGCCTGCGGCGCTTCTACGCCGATGCCGAATACTTCCGGGTCGCCGAGCGCGACGACACGCTGACCGGTTTCCTGGTCGGTTTCGGATCCGCGAGCGGTCACGACAGCAGCAACTTCCGCTGGTTCGCCGGGCACCTGCCGCACTTCTTCTACATCGACCGCGTGGTGGTGGCCAGCCGCCGGCGTGGCGGCGGCGTGGGACGCGCCTTCTACGCGGACGTGCAGAGCTACGCCGAGCTGCGCTACCCGGTGCTCGCCTGCGAGGTGTTCGTCGAGCACGACAGCGAGCCGGCGCGGGTCTTCCACGGCAGCTTCGGGTTCCAGGAAGCCGGCCAGCACGTGATGCCGGAAAGCGGCGTGCGCGCCTCGATGCTGACCAAGGCCCTGTGCAGCTACGACTGGGTGCATCGCGAATACGGCGGCGCCCTCCCCGAGGCGCCGTGGCTGCAACGCGCGCGCGGCCAGCAGCGCCTGCGCCCGACCGGGACCTGACATGGCGACCGCATCGAAAACCGACGGCAGCTTCGAACTGGCCGGTGAGCTGAAGATCGGCCAGGTGGGCATCGCCAACCTGCGCGTGCGCACCCTCGATGTCGCCCGGCTGGGCGCCGAGATGCGCGACCGTGTCGCGCGCGCGCCGCGGCTGTTCGACCGCGCCGCGGTGGTGGTGGACTTCGGCGGCCTGGCCGCCCTGCCCGATGCGGCGACGGCACGCGCACTGCTGGATGCGCTGCGCGCTGCCGGCGTGCTGCCGGTGGCGCTCGCCTATGGCAGCGCCGGCAACGAGGCATTGGCCACCGCGCTGGGCATGCCGCTGCTGGCCAAGTTCCGGGCGCAGTACGAATCGGCGGGTGCGCCCGCCGAGTCCCCGCCCGCGTCGGTCGCGCCGACGCCGGTGGCGGCAGCCGCGCCGGTCGCGCCCGCGAGCCGCGGCGAGCCCGGGATGCTGCAGACCACGCCAGTCCGCTCCGGCCAGCAGCTGTACGCCGAAAACCGCGACCTGACCGTGGTCACCGCGGTCGGCGCCGGTGCCGAGGTGATCGCCGACGGCTCGATCCACATCTACGGCGCGCTGCGCGGCCGCGCGCTGGCCGGCGCCGGCGGCAACGAACGCGCGCGGATCTTCTGCCGGGAGTTCCATGCCGAGCTGGTCGCCGTGGCCGGGCACTACAAGGTGCTCGAGGAGATCCCGGCGGCCCTGCGCGGCAAGGCCGTGCAGGTCTGGCTGGAGCACGACGAACTGCGGATCGCCGCGCTCGACCCGGCGTGAGCATGCGATCCTGCCCGCCGGCCACGGCCCGCGTGGCGACGCGCCCCCCATCCTCCGCCTGGCGCCGATCGCGCCGGCAACACGCACCCACTCAGGAGATTTGAACTTGGCCGAAATCATCGTAGTCACCTCGGGCAAGGGCGGCGTCGGCAAGACCACCACCAGCGCCAGCCTCGCCTGCGGCCTGGCCCGGCGCGGCAAGCGCGTGTGCGTGATCGATTTCGACGTCGGCCTGCGCAACCTCGACCTGATCATGGGCTGCGAGCGCCGCGTGGTGTACGACTTCGTGAACGTCACCCAGGGCGAGGCCACGCTGAAGCAGGCGCTGATCAAGGACAAGCGCTTCGACACGCTGTTCGTCTTGGCCGCCTCGCAGACCCGCGACAAGGACGCGCTGACGCTGGAGGGCGTGGAGAAGGTGCTGGGCGACCTGTCCGCGGACGGCTTCGACTACGTGGTCTGCGACTCCCCCGCCGGCATCGAGAAGGGCGCCTTCCTGGCCATGTACTTCGCCGACCAGGCGGTGGTGGTGGTCAACCCGGAGGTGTCCAGCGTGCGCGATTCCGACCGCATCCTGGGGCTGCTGGATTCGAAGACCCGCAAGGCCGAACAGGGCGAGAGCCTCAAGGCCAACCTGCTGCTGACCCGCTACAACCCGGCCCGCGTCGGCCAGGGCGAGATGCTGTCGATCACCGACGTGGAGGAAGTGCTGGGCCTGAAGACCATCGGCGTGATCCCCGAGTCGGGCGACGTGCTCAACGCGTCCAACAAGGGCGAGCCAGTGATCCTCGACCTGGAGTCGCCGGCCGGCCAGGCCTACGACGACGCGGTCGCGCGGCTGATGGGCGACACCCGCCCGATGCGCTTCACCCAGGTCGAGCGGAAGGGATTCTTCAGCAAGATGTTCGGGGGCTGAGCCATGGGACTCTTCGACTTCCTCAAGACGAAAACCAACACCGCGTCCATCGCCAAGGAGCGGCTGCGCATCATCGTCTCGCAGGAACGCACCTCGCGCGGCGCGCCCGACTACCTGCCGATGCTGCAGCGCGAACTGCTCGAGGTGATCCGCAAGTACGTCAGCGTCGACGTCGATGCCGTCAAGGTCGACCTGGTCAAGGATGGCGACCACGACGTGCTGGACATCTCGGTGTCGCTGCCCGACGGGCGCGCCGCGGCCGTCTGAGCGCCATGCACGGCGACGTGCTGACGCTGGCCGACATCGATGGCACGGCGGCGGCGGCGCTGCTGGCGCGCTTCGACCTCGTCCTGGAACGGGTGGCGGATGGCGACGCCATCCCCGGCAGTTACTGGGGCGCGCCCGAAGCCGGCCTCATCGGCAGCACGGTGTACGCGCGCGCCGACACCCCGGTCCATTCACTGCTGCACGAGGCCGCGCACCTGGTGGTGCTGCCGGCCGCGCGCCGTGCCCAGGTGCATACCGACGCCACCGACTCGGTCGCGGAAGAAGATGCCGTGTGCGTGCTGCAGTCGCTGCTGGGCGCGGCGCTGCCCGACGTGGGCGCCGCGCGGGTCCTCGCCGACATGGATGCCTGGGGTTACACGTTCCGCCTGGGTTCCGCGGATGCCTACGTGCGGCATGACGCGGACGACGCCTGGGCGTGGCTGCAGCAGCGCGGTCTGGTCGACGCCGGACGTCGCCTGCGCGTTCCCTGACGCGCTGGGCCGGGTGGCTGCGCAGGGCGTGCGCGCTCCGTGGCCGGGCGCTCGCACTTGCAGCCCCGCCGGTGCGCCTCTAGCCTGCCGGGCTCGACCCGCTGCAAGCCAGGAATTCCCGTGACCGCACGCCGCTCCCTGCTCGTCCTTGCCGTCGCCGCAAGCCTGGGGCTGTCCGCGTGCACGCGCGACGACGGCCCGTCGGTCCCCGGCGCGCCGTCGCGATCGGAACTGGAAAACGAAACCGCGGATGCGTTCATCGCCCGCGTCAACGCCGAGTACAGGGCGCTGTACCCCGAACTCACCGCCGCGCAGTGGCTGTCCTCCACCTACATCAACGACGACAGCCAGCTGCTGGCGGCCAAGGGCAACGAACGCTTCCTCGCGCAGACCAACCGCTGGATCGAGCAGGCGCGACGCTTCGAAGGCAAGCCGATGTCGCCGGCCACCGAACGCGCGATCCGGTTGCTGAAGCTCGGCAGCGCCATGCCGCCGCCGAAGGACCCGGCCAAGCTGGCGCAGCTCACGACCATCGCCAGCCGCATGGAGGGCGCGTACGGCGCCGGTGCGTACTGCACGGGCGAAGGCGACGCCAGGCGGTGCCGCCAGCTCGGCGAGCTCGAGGACGTGTTGCGCTCGGACCGCGACTACGACGCCCAGCTCGACGCCTGGCAGGGATGGCACGCGGTGGCGGCGCCGATGCGCAAGGACTACACGGCGTTCGTCGGCCTGGTCAACGAAGGCGCGCGCGACCTGGGTTTCGCCGACGCCGGCGAGGTCTGGCGCGCCGGCTACGACATGCCGCCGGCGGCGATCGCCGCCGAGACCGACCGCCTGTGGGGCCAGGTCAAGCCGCTCTACGAACAGCTGCACTGCTACGCGCGCACGCGGCTGGAGGCGAAGTACCCCGGCAAGGGGTCGGTCAACGGCCTGCTTCCGGCGCACCTGATGGGCAACATGTGGCAGCAGGACTGGGGCAACCTGTGGGACGTGCTGGAGCCGTACGGCGACGCGGGCGACCTGAACATCACCGGTTCCCTGGAGCGGCAGTACCAGGCCAGCCTCAACGACCTGATGGTGCGCCAGCACGCGCTGATCGAAACCGACGGGCGGGTCGAGGTGGCGCGCCAGGCCGAACTCGAGAACGCGCAGGCGATGACCCGCCGCGCCGAGGATTTCTACGTGTCGCTGGGCATGCCCAAGCTGCCGGCGGGTTACTGGCAGAAGACCCAGTTCATCAAGCCGCGCGACCGCGACGTGGTCTGCCACGCCAGCGCCTGGGACATGAACATGGCCGGCGCCGACGGCACGTCGCCCGACGTGCGCACCAAGATGTGCATCAAGCCGAACGAGGAAGACTTCACCACCATCTACCACGAGCTCGGCCACGTCTACTACTACCTGGCCTACAACGACAAGCCGCCGCTGTTCCAGACCGGTGCGCACGACGGCTTCCACGAGGCGATCGGCGACACCATCGTGCTGTCGCTCACCCCGCAGTACCTGCAGTCGATCGGGCTGGTCGGCGAGCAGCAGGTATCGGACGAGGCGCTGATCAACTCGCAGATGCGCATGGCGCTGGCCAAGGTGGCGTTCATGCCGTTCGGGCTGATGATCGACCGCTGGCGCTGGGGCGTGTTCGACGGGTCGATCACCCCGGCCAACTACAACCAGGCCTGGTGGGACCTCAAGGCGCGCTACCAGGGCGTGGCGCCGGTGACCCCCCGCGGCGAGCAGTTCTTCGATGCCGGCGCGAAGTACCACGTGCCCGGCAACACGCCGTATACGCGTTACTTCCTGTCGCACGTGCTGCAGTTCCAGTTCTACAAGTCGCTGTGCGACGCCGCGGGCTTCACCGGCCCGCTGTACCAGTGCAGCTTCTACGGCAACCGCGCCGCCGGTGCGAAGTTCCAGGCCATGCTCGCCAAGGGCAACAGCCAGCCCTGGCAGCAGACCATGAAGGAGCTCACCGGCAGCGAGACCATGGACGGCTCGGCGGTGCTCGAATACTTCGCGCCGCTGCAGACCTGGCTGGTGCAGCAGAACGAGGGGCGCAGTTGCGGCTGGCAGGCGCCGTCGACGGCGACACCCGCGCCGGCACCGGCGAAGCCGGCAGGGCGACCAGCGCCAGCGGCGGGCTGAAGGCACGGCACCGACGGGGGTCCGGGGTCGATGCCGGTCCCGACACCCGCGCCGGCACCGGCGAAGCCGGCAGGGCGAGCAGCGCCAGCGGCTGGCTGAAGGCACGGCACCGGCGGGGGTCCGGGGTCGATGCCG
>DATINB010000032.1:0-3378 GCA_035474775.1 Luteimonas sp. | reverse complement strand
GCCGAGACGCTGCCGTTCCCCGACGCCAGTTTCGACCTCGTCACCATCGCCTTCGGGCTGCGCAACGTCACCGACAAGGAGTCCGCGCTGCGCGAGATGCTGCGCGTGCTCAAGGTCGGCGGCCAGGCGCGGGTGCTGGAGTTCTCGCGGGTGCGCGCGGACTGGTTCCGGCCGCTCTACGATTTCCACTCGTTCAAGGTGCTGCCGCGGCTGGGCCGGCTGTTCGCGCGCGACGCCGACAGCTACCGGTACCTGGCCGAATCGATCCGCCGGCACCCGTCGCAGGACGCCCTGCAGTCGATGATGGAAGCAGCCGGATTCGCACGCTGCCGGTACCGCGACCTCTCGGGTGGCATCGTCGCCATCCATGACGGCTACAAGGCCTGAGCGACGGGCTGCGCGGCGCGTGCGACGTGGCGGAGCGCACCGGTGGTGGTGCGGGTGGCGCGACTCGGGAGGCCCTGCGGGCCCGCGCGCCACGGCGTGAACCCCCAGTGCGTGGCACGCCGGCGTCCGGTCCCGGTCCGCGACGCGCGCGCTAGAATCGGGGTCTGATACCCACTCGACGGATTTCCCCCGATGCGTTCGATCCCACAGCTGCTGGCCGTGTGCATGGTGCTGCCCCTCTCCCTCCTCGCCGGCTGCAAGCGCGAGGAGGCACCGGTGTCGACGTCGGCCGAGGGCAAGTCCCGGCCCGCCGCCCAGGCGCCGGCGGACGTCGACGAGCACTCCTATGCGGAGCCCGAGAAGGTCGCCATCCGCGACCTGGCGCTCGACCTCCGTCTCGATTTCAACGGCAAGCGGATCAGCGGCACGGCGACCTACGCGCTGGACTGGAAGGCGCGCGATGCCACGCAGCTGGTGCTCGACACGCGCGACCTCACCATCGAGCGCGTGGAGGGCGAGGCGAACGGGCAGTGGCAACCGCTGAAATACCAGCTCGGGACCCGCGACGCATTGTTCGGGAGCAGGCTGAGCATCGAGGCGCCGGCGCGCAACGCGCGCATCCGGATCGCCTATCGCACCTCGCCGCAGGCGTCGGGCCTGCAGTGGCTGGAACCCTCGATGACCGAGGGCAAGTCCACGCCGTTCATGTTCAGCCAGTCGCAGCAGATCCACGCGCGCAGCTGGGTGCCGCTGCAGGACACGCCGAAGGTGCGCTACACCTATTCCGCGCATGTCGCGTCCAGCCCGGAGGTGATGGTGCTGATGAGCGCGGACAACGACCCGCAGGCGGTCCGTGACGGCGACTACAGCTTCCGCATGCCGCAGAAGATCCCTTCCTACCTGATGGCCATCGCCGCCGGCGACCTGGTGTTCAAGCCGGTGTCCGCACGGTCCGGCGTGTGGGCGGAGCCGGCCGCGGTGGATCGCGCGGTGGCCGAGTTCGCGGATACCGAGAAGATGATCGCCACCGCGGAAGGCCTGTACGGCCCGTACCGCTGGGATCGCTACGACATGCTGGTGCTGCCGCCGTCGTTCCCCTATGGGGGCATGGAGAATCCCCGCCTGACCTTCCTCACGCCGACGGTGATCGTGGGCGACCAGTCGCTGGTGTCGCTGATCGCGCACGAGCTGGCGCACAGCTGGTCCGGCAACCTGGTCACCTTCGCCACCGCGAAGGATGCCTGGCTCAACGAGGGCATCACCTCGTACGTGGAGAACCGCATCATCGAGGCGCTGTACGGCAAGGAGCGCGCCGACATGGAGAGCGTGATCGGTCGCAACGAGCTGAAGGCCGAGTACGCGACCCTCGATGCGTCGATGCAGGTGCTGTCGGTGAAGCCGGGCGTGCTGAAGGATCCGGACGGCAGTTCCTCGTCCACGGTGTACACCAAGGGCGCGTGGTTCATGCAGGCGCTGGAGCAGCGGTTCGGGCGCAGCGAGTTCGACGCCTTCCTGCGTGCCTACTTCGACCATTTCGCGTTCCAGAGCATTTCCACGGCGCAGTTCTCCGAGTACGCACGCGCCAACCTGCTGGAGAAGTACCCCGGCAAGATCACCCAGGCCGAGTTCGATGCCTGGCTGTACGAGCCGGGGGTGCCGGCCGACGCGCCGCGCGTGCTGTCGCCCCGCTTCGGCGTCGTGGATTCGGCCCGCCTGGCGTGGCTGGGCAGCGCGCAGCTGCCGCCGCCGGTCATCACCGACGCCTGGACGACGCAGGAGTGGGTGCACTTCCTGGAAAGCATGCCGGAGACGCTGCGGACCGAGCAGCTGGCGCAGCTGGATACCGCCTACCGCTTCACCGGCACGCCCAACGGTGAACTCGCCCAGCGCTGGTATCCGCTGGCGGTACGCAGTGGCTACGTGCAGGCCAACCCGGCAATGGCGACATTCCTGCAGACCATCGGGCGGCGCAAGCTGATCATGCCCACCTACGAGGCCCTGGTGAAGACCGAGGGCGGCCTGGCGTTCGCGCGCGAGACGTTCGCCAAGGCGCGCCCCGGGTACCACCCGATCACCAGTGGTTCGGTGGAGAAGACGATCGCGGAGGCGAAGCCGACCGCCAACACGCCGATGCCGGCGGCACCCGCCGCGGCGGCCGCCCCCGAGCCCGAGGCCGCGCGGATGCCGTCCGCGGACGGCGATGCGACCCAGCCCGCCCCGCGCCCGACGCCGCCGGCCGGCTGATCCGCCGCCGGTGTCGATCAGCACCACGGCGCTGGTCGCGCTGGCGGCCGGCATCGGCCTGCTCGGCATCGCGGCGATCTGGCGCGACCCGTACCGCCTGGTGCGCGCCGAATACCGGCGCCAGGCGCGCGCGCTGCGCTTTGCGCGCCGCCAGCGGGTCGTCGGCGCCACGCACTGGGCTTATGTCGAACGCACCGCGACCGACCCGGCGGCGCCCACGCTGGTGCTGCTGCATGGCTATACCGGCAGCAAGGAGAACGGGTTCCTGCTGGCACGCGCCCTGGGCCGCCGCTATCGCCTGGTGTTGCCCGACCTGCCGGGATGGGGCGGCAGCTCGCGCGAGGCCGAGGGCGACTACGGCTACGCGGCGCAGGCCGATCGCGTGGCGTCGTTCCTGGAGGCCATCGGCGGGCGGCCGGTGGTGCTGGTTGGGCACTCCATGGGCGGCGGGATCGCCGCGGTCGTGGCCGCCCGCTACCCGTATCTCGTCTCGCACCTGGGTCTGTTGAACGCGTCCGGCATCGAGTTCGCGGACAACCCGTTCGGACTCGGCGTGCTGGCCGGCCAGAACCCGTTCGGGGTGGTCGATGCGGCCAGCCTCGAGCAGTACCTCGGCATCCTGTTCCACCGGCGCGCCGCGCGCCCGCCGATCCCATGGCCCGCCGGCCATGCGGTGATCGCGCACCGGCGCAGCGAGGGTGCGTTCGAGCAGTCGGTGCTCGACCACATCGGGCGTGGCGCGGGGCG
>DATINB010000031.1:0-3514 GCA_035474775.1 Luteimonas sp. | reverse complement strand
CGCCTGGTGGCCGGCAACGACGGCCGCCGCCTGCCGGCGACCGAAGTGCTGCTCAACACGCCGATGATCCGCGACCTGCTGCGCCGCGGGCAGGTCCATGAAATCAAGCAGGCGATGGAGGAGTCGCTGGAAGCCGGCATGGAGTCCTTCGACCAGTGCCTGTTCCGCCTGTTCAAGGAAGGCCGCATCGAGCGCGAGACCGCGCTGCGGGCGGCGGATTCACGCGACGGGCTCGACCTCAAGTTCCGCCTGTCCGAAGGCGGCAGTGGCGAGCACGACCCCTACGCCGAGGTGTTCGACACCGGTCCGCAGCGCTGACGGCACGGCGTGGGCGCCGCGCACCGGCGCCCGCGCTTCAGGCCGTCGCGGGTGCGTCCGGCTGGCGCTCCGGCCGTGCCGCATCGAACGCCGGCAGCGCCAGGCAGGCCTGCTCGATCCGCACGATCGTCGGCCACCTGGACAGATCCACCGCGAAGCGTCGCGCGTTGTAGACCTGCGGGACGAGGCAGCAGTCGGCGATGGTCGGCATGTTGCCGTCGCAGAAATCACCGGTCGACGGGTGGTGCTGCAGGGACGCCTCGAACGCGTCCAGGCCTTCGACGATCCAGTGGCGCGTCCACACGTCGCGCTCGGGCTGCGGCACGCCCCAGTCGTTCTCCAGGTAGCGCATCACGCGCAGGTTGGCCAGCGGATGCACGTCGCAGGCGACCAGTTGAGCGAGTGCGCGCACGCGTTGGCGGTCGCGCGCGGTCGCCGGCAGCAGCGGCGCGTCGGGCCAGACTTCGTCCAGGTACTCGAGGATCGCCAGCGACTGGCGCAGCATGCGGTGGCCATGCTGCAGCACCGGCACCATCCGCTGCGGATTGAGCTCCGCAAATCCCGGCCGGTGCTGGTCGCCGCCGTCGCGCACCAGGTGCACGGGCGCGATGTCGTAGGCGAGGCCCTTGAGGTTCAGACCGATGCGCACGCGGTACGCGGCGCTGGAGCGCCAGTAGGAATGCAGGCTCAGCGCGTCACTCAAGGCGATCGCTCACAGCGGGGAGACTCGGTCCCGTGGGCCGGACGCGGCGACGGTGCCGCGCGTCCTGCACCTTATCGCGCGGCGCGATGCCGTGGTAGCCGTGCGATGCGTTCCGCGTATGCCCGGCGGCTCGCGACGGCCGACCCGCGCGCGCGGCCAGCCCGCTGGGTGCACCCCGATGTCACGGCAGCGGCTGGCGGTCGATCCGCTGCTCGATGGCACCGAAGATTGAACGGCCGTCGGCATCGAGCATCTCGATGCGCACGCTGTCGCCGAACGACATGAACGGCGTCGACGGTGCACCCTGCTCCAGGGTCTCCACGGTGCGCTTCTCGGCGAAGCACGACGCGCCCTTGGAGGTGTCCGCATTCGCGATGGTGCCGGAACCGACGATGGTGCCCGCCGAAAGCGGTCGCGTGCGCGCGGCATGCGCGACCAGCTGCGAGAAGTCGAACTGCATGTCGACACCCGCCTCGGGCGCGCCGAACCACTCGCCATTGACGTGGGTCAACAGTGGCAGGTGCAGCTTGTTGTCGCGCCAGGCGTCGCCGAGTTCGTCGGGCGTGACGAAGACCGGGCTCAGCGCGGAGCGCGGCTTCGACTGCAGGAACCCGAATCCCTTGGCGAGTTCGCCCGGGATCAGGTTGCGCAGCGAGACGTCGTTGACGAGGCCGACCAGCTGGATGTGGCCGGCGGCCTGGGCCGGCGTCACCGCCATCGGCACGTCGTCGGTGATGACCACGATCTCGGCCTCGAGGTCGATGCCGTGGCCCTCGTCGACCACCTTGACCGCATCGCGCGGCCCATGGAAACCGGCGCTGGTGGCCTGGTACATCAGGGGGTCGGTGTAGAAGCTTTCGGGCACCTCGGCCCCGCGCGCACGGCGCACGCGTTCCACATGCGGCAGGTAGGCGCTGCCGTCGACGAACTCGTAGGCGCGCGGCAGCGGTGCGGCGAAGGCGGCGAGATCGACGTCGAAGGCACCATCGGCATCCCCGGCGTCCAGCGACTGCGCCAGTGCGGCCAGCCGCGGCGCCAGGTTCGACCAGTCTTCCAGCGCGCGCTGCAGCGTGGGCGCGATCCCGGTGGCGCGGACCGCCCGCGACAGGTCCCGCGCGACCACCACCAGCGTGCCGTCGCGGCCGCCTTCCTTCAGCGATCCCAGTTTCATTCCTGCCCCGGCAACGGATGTCGAGGCGCGATTGTACCCAGTGCGCCTGCGTGGCCGGTCAGCCGGCGTCGTCACCCTGGAACGCGTGCGCGCGGTAGGTGAGCACCAGGGTGTCGCGATGACCGTGCCGATCCAGCGGCTGGATCGGCGTGGACTCGTGGATCATCCGCGTGTCGTCGAGCAGCAGCAGCGACCACGGCTCCTCCAGCGTGAAGCGCTGGCCGTCCGGGCCCGCGGCATCGAACACCCGCGTCTCGCCACCCTTGATGCCGCAGCGCGCCACCAGGAACACCGCCACGAAGTCCACGCCGTCGCGATGCGCACCTTCGGGCGTCGGCCTGCCGATGCCGTCGCTGGTGTCGATGCGGAACTGGTGTGCTTCGACGAACCAGGGCCGTGCCGGGCGCAGCGCGGAGAAACGCATGCCGAGCTGGGCGAGCAGGCCGGACCACGCGGGGTCGGCCACGACGGCGGGCACGATCGGCTCGAACCAGCGCGACATGCCGCCGTGCAGGGCGTTGTAGTCCAGCGACTGCCAGTGGGCACGGTGCGGCGCCTGCTGCACCTGCGCACCATCGACCACGAAGCACGAGTGCCGACGGCGCCGGTAGTGGCCGCCATCGCGCAGGTAGGCATCGGGCAGCAGGTCGTCCCAGCTCGCGCACAGGTGGTCGAGACCGCCTCCGGCGAGGCGCCGGACATCCGCGGCCGGCAGGACCGCGCGGCCGCGCGCCGCCAGGTCCGGCACCAGCCGGTCGAGGGACGAATACGGTGCGGAGAACGTGGCGACCATGCGACGCCTCGACGAGGGCCATGCCGGCCCGGACATGCGGAAGCCCGCACGGGGCGGGCTTCCGGTCTGCGCAGGTGTCCCGGCGAGGACACGATGCACCTTCTAGTTGGCAGCCCCGGATGGATTCGAACCACCGATGCCTGAGTCAGAGTCAGGTGCCTTACCGCTTGGCTACGGGGCTGTGGGTACCGCGACCGGCCCCGGCGATTGTAGCGCCAGGATGCCGGTGTCGAACTGGATCAGCGCTTCGAGAACTGGGTGGCGCGGCGTGCCTTGTGCAGGCCGACCTTCTTGCGCTCGACCTCGCGGGCGTCGCGGGTCATGAAGCCGGCGCGGCGCAGGTCGCCCTTCAGGCCTTCGTCGAACTCGACCAGCGCGCGGGCGATGCCCAGGCGGATCGCACCGGCCTGGCCGGTGATGCCGCCGCCGGCGACGGTGACCACCACGTCGAACTTGTCGGTCGAGTTGGTCAGTTCGAGCGGCTGGCGCACGATCATGCGCGCCGTCTCGCGGCCGAAGAACTCGTCCA
>DATINB010000030.1:0-2098 GCA_035474775.1 Luteimonas sp. | reverse complement strand
TACAGACAGCCCAGCGCCATCATGTCGTTGGCCGCGAACACGGCATCGGGACGCGACGTGGCCGCCAGCAGCTGCTCCCCGGCGTGACACCCGGACGACTCGCTGAAGTCGCCATCCACGACCCACGGCGCCGATCCGTCGGCCGACGACGCGTCGAGATAGCCGCGGCGCCGCTCGCGGGCATCGAAGTTGTCCGCGGGGCCGGCGATGAAGGCGATGCGGGCATGCCCGGCCGCGCGCAGGTGCTGCATCATCGCCAGCGCGCCGCCGTGGTTGTCGACACTGATCGCCCCATGGGTATTGGCCACGCTGGCCGGCGTGTTGATCAGGACCGATGGCAGGCCCTGGAGCGGGTCGTCAAGGTCGCCGGCACCCGGGCCCGAGGGCGACATCACCAGCAGCCCATCGACGCGGCCGCGCATGGCCAGCATCGCCGTGCCCTGCTCCACCGGGTTGCCGTGATAGCTGGATACCAGCAGGTGCAGCCCGCGCTCCCGGGCCACGAGATCGATCCCGCGCATCAGTTCCGAAAAGAATTCGCCATGCAGGTCGGGCAGGACCACGCCGATGGTGCCGGTGCGACGGCTGCTCAGGCTGCGCGCGGCGTGGTGCGGGCTGTAGCGCAGCGTGCCAGCCACCTGCAGCACCCGCGCGCGCACCGCCGCCGCGACGTTGTCGTGACCATTGAGTGCGCGCGAAACGGTGGCCACGGATACGTGGGCCTCGCGTGCAACATCCTTGATCGTTACCGCCACGCGCATCTCCGGACTGGCCAAGCTGCCGGACTGTAAACGTTTTCAAGAAAATCTGTAAAGATTTCGTTGCGCAGGTCCCGATGGGGGCAAGAACGGCCTGAAACCGCCCGTTTTCCGGGGTTCTTGGCGACCGCTCTTGTGCGATGCAGCAGCCATTCCCGCTCACGGCGTCGGCTGTTCCGGCGCAGCCACGAGCTTGATCGACAGCGCGTGGATGTCGCTCTCCATGAGCGTGCCGAGCGCTGCATACACGGCGCGATGGGCCGTGAGCAGCGGCACGCCGACCAGCCGTTCGCTGGCGATCTCCACGGCGAAATGCCCTCGACCGTCGCGGGCGCCGGCGTGTCCGGCGTGGCGATGGCTGTCGTCGCGCACCACGAGGTGGGTCGGCGCGAAGGCCGCCTCGAGCGCGACCCGGATCGCGGCAACACGCCTGGCGCCGGTCACCGCGCGGGTCAAGGCAGCACCAGCCGGAACGGGCGGACGTCGACGCGCGCGTACACGCCCATCGCCACGTACGGGTCTGCATCGGCCCAGCGGCGCGCATCGTCCAGCGAGTCGAAGCGGGCGATGACGAGGCTGCCGCTGTAGCCTGCCGGGCCGGGATCCTCGGCGTCGATCGCCGGGCACGGGCCTGCGGCCAGCAGGCGCCCGCGATCCGCCAGCTCCACCAGCCGCGCCAGATGCGCGGCACGCGCGGCGCCGCGACGCGCCAGCGCGCCGTCACCGTCGAAGCCTTCGATCACGTACCACATGGCCTGCTCCTGCACCCGGCCGCGCAGTCTAACCAGCCGCATGCGGACACAAAAAAACCCGCCACTTTCGAGGCGGGTCCCGGGATCGACGCAGTCGGCCAGTTGCAGGCCGCGCCGCATCCTCCAGCACCATCACATGGGGGGCATCAGCACCGTGTCGATCACGTGGATCACGCCGTTGCTGGCCATGACGTCGGCCTTGACCACGTTCGCGCCGCCGACCATGACCTTTCCGCCCGCGGACTTGATGTCCACCGACGCGCCGTTCACGGTCTTGCCCTGGCTCATGCCGGCCACCTTGGCGGCGGTGACCGAACCCGGCACCACGTGGTAGGTCAGGATCGCTGCCAGCTTGGCCTTGTTCTCCGGCTTCAGCAGGTCAGCGAGGGCGCCGGCCGGGAGCTTGGCGAACGCCGCATCGGTCGGGGCGAAGACGGTGAACGGGCCCGGGCCCTTGAGGGTGTCGACCAGGCCGGCAGCGGTCAGTGCCTTGGCGAGGGTCTTGAACTGGCCGGCGGCAATGGCGGTGTCGACGATGTCGGCCTTCGCCTTCGGGGTGGCCATCGACTTGGACGGCATCGGCTGCTG
>DATINB010000029.1:0-7518 GCA_035474775.1 Luteimonas sp. | reverse complement strand
GCGGGACAGCAGGTTCGGGCTCCTGCGCAACGGGCGCGATCTCCAGCGCGACGGTGTCGCCGGCCTGCGCGCCGACGGCTTCGAGCAGCGCCCTGTCCACCTCCAGCCAATGGCCGCCACTGCCCGCCTGCGTCGATCGATCGGCGAAGCCCCCGCAGGACCGTAGACTCGCGACCGTGCGCTTGCCACGCGTCAGTGGCGTCGCGGCGCGCACCGATGCACAACGGGGAGACACGGAGTGGATGACGACGCCAACACCGGCGCGATGATCGTCCCGGCGTTCTGGGGCGAGGCGCGCCTGCAGGTGAAACACAGCGGGCGCAGCGTCACCGTGCGCCGGTTCGGCTGGGCCGACGACAGCCAGGCCTCGGCCGACCTGCACGCACTCGAACGCGCGCAGGCATCGCTCGACCTCATCCTCGCCGGCCAGCCGGTGCCGCGCCGCGAGCAACGTACCAACTATGGCGTGCTCGGCGTGCCGATCCGCGAACAGATCGTCTCCCGCCACGCCGATGGCGTGATCGTGACGCGCAACAGCTATGGCGCGCTGTGCCTCAATGCGCCCAACGTGCTGTTTGCCGATGTCGACTTCGAGCCGCGCCCCGCTGGCTGCGCGGTGACGCTGGCGATGGCGCCGGTGGGTCTACTGGTCGGACTTGCGGCCGGGCTTGCGTCGCAGACCTGGGGCGTCGGCGCAGTCGCCGCACTGGCCACGTTGCTGGCGCTGCACCTGGTGCTGTCGCAATGGCGACGCTGGCGGCATGCGCACGCCGGCGGCGGCCCCGAGGCCCGCACCACGGCGCGCATCGCGGCCTTTGTCCTGGCACACCCGGACTGGCACCTGCGCGTGTACCGCACGCCGGCGGGCCTGCGGGTGCTGGCGATGCAGCGCACGTTCGACCCGCTGGATCCCGAGGTGGCAGCCTGCTTCCACGCGCTGGGTGCGGATCGCCTGTACGCCACGCTCTGCAAGGTGCAGAGGTGTTTCCGCGCGCGCCTCAGCGCAAAGCCCTGGCGCGCAGGCGTGCGCAGTCACATCCGTCCGGTCAAGGCCGCCTGGTCGTCCGACCAGGCGCAACGACCGGACCGCCTTGCCTGGATCGCCGCGTACGAAGCGCAGGCATCGGCATTCGCGGCATGCCACTTCGTGGAGAGCCTTGGAGACACCTCGCGGGTGGACCCTGCCGCGCAGCGCGTGGCGGAACTGCACGATGCGATGAGCGGTGCGTTCTCACGGTTGCCGTTGGCCTGATGGGCCCGGCGACGGGCGTGACATGTGCGCATTGCCTGCTCCAATCGTGCCTGCTCGTGCTGTGCACCGCCACCTGCATGCCCGCCTGCAGCGAAACGGCGACGCGCCATGCGCAGGCAGGGCCACATGCGGGAGTGCCGACGTGCGCTGACGACCAGCTGGCTGGCATCTCGCCCGAGCCAGCTGAGATCGTGTTCGCTTGGCTGGAGAGCCGCCCGCACCGACGCATCAGCCCGTGAGGGCTAGAGGTCCCGCGGCGATCCCCTACTCGGCCCGGCGGTCCTCGCGCTCACGCGCTTCCTCCTCTTCCACCGTGTACAGCGACTCCGGCCGCGCCTCGAGCCGCTCGCGCGGAATCGTGTCGCCACTCTCTTCGGACCGTCCGTAACTCCCGTCCTCGATCTTGGCGAGCGCGCGCTGCACCGCGTCGAGACGCATCTGCGTGTGCGCGCTGATGGCGCGGTTGTTGTCCTCCAGCGCGATGTGCTGCGCGTCGCCGCCCATGGCATCGCTCTGGTTCTCGCGGTCGGACTGCAGATGCAGGTCGTCCTCGTGGCGGAATTCCACGGATGCCTGCAACTCCGCCTGCAGGGTTTCCAGCTGCTGGCGCTGGTGCTGGATGAAGTCGGAATCAAGCGGGGTGTCTTGCTTGCTCATGGGAGCCTCGTGACCTGGATGTCTGGATGGCGAGTGTGACAAGCGCCGGGTGACAGCCCCGGCAACCTCGGGCCGCCCGCGGCCGTGGATCGAGGGCGTACCGTCATGGCATCCGGCGGCAGCCGCGCCTGACGGTCGGCCATTAAACTGGAGCGCCCGCGGCGAGCGAGCGTATGGATCCGGAGATGCTCGCGCTGCTGGTCGGCGTTGCCTTCGTGGCCGGCGTGATCGACGCGCTGGCGGGCGGCGGGGGCCTGCTCACCATTCCGGCGCTGATGGCAGCCGGCATCCCGCCCGTGAATGCGCTGGCGACCAACAAGCTCCAGAGCACGCTGGGCACGGCGAGTGCGGTCTATGCCTTCGCGCGCAAGGGCCGCATCGACTTCCGCAGGTTCCTGAAGCCAGCCGCCGCGGCATTCGTGGGTGCGGGCCTGGGCGCCTGGGCGCTGCAGCTGGTCGACCCGGGCTTCCTGGAGGGGCTGATCCCCATCCTGCTGATCCTGATGATCATCTACTTCCTGGTCGCGCCCAAGGCGTCGGAGGAAGACCGGCTCAGCCGACTGGGGCCGGCCGCGCTGATCGCGATGGTCGCCGCCATCGGCTTCTACGATGGGTTCTTCGGTCCGGGCACGGGGTCGTTCCTGACCACCGCACTGGTGGCGCTGTTCGGCATGGGGCTGGTGTCGGCCACCGCCCACACCAAGTTCCTCAACCTGGCCAGCAACGTGGCGGCGCTGATCGCGCTGGCCCTCGGCGGCAAGGTGCTCTGGGCCATCGGGCTGTCGATGGCCGTTGCGAGCATTGCCGGCGGCCAGGTGGGCGCGCACCTGGCCATGCGCATCGGCGGCCGCGTCATCCGGCCGCTGCTGGTGACCATGTCGCTGCTGCTGACAGCCAAGCTGCTGTCCGATCCCGGGAACCCGCTGACGGCGGCGGTGCTGGGTGTGTTCTGATGCCGACCGCCGGCATCTCCGGCCGATGCACACAGGTCGATGCACTCAGGCCTCGACCAGCGTGATGTTCGGGTGCGCCGCGATGATCTCCAGGACGATCTCGAAATAGGTCTGGCCGTACCCGGCCTCGAGTGCATCGAGTTGGCGACGGATACGCGCGGTGTCGAACCCCGGCTGCGCGAGCTTGGCGAGCAGGTGCGCGCGGGTGGCGTCCACGCCGAGTGCGACGCGGCTTGCTTCGAAGTCGGTCCAGACCAGTGTCACCGGCGCATCGCCATCGAGCACGCCGTAGCCGCCATGGAGCATGTCGTCCAACGCATCCAGGCTGTGGCCGAGCGGCCAGTCGACGCCGGTCATGAAGACGCGGTTGATCTCGGCGTAGAACGACGGGATGTCGTGGATGCGGGTGCCGTCGAGGGTGACCGCTGCAGGCATCGATGCCAGAGAACCGTGATCTCGCGCAATCATCATTCGGCATCCTCGGTGCAAGCGCGATTTGACTCGATCGTGCGGGCGAGGCGGCGACCTGTCTGTGACAGCGGGGTGGGGTTTACCCGAGGTGGAACACGTGAGGTCCCTCGATACCCTATTCATCCCCCACAAGTGAGTGATGACAATGGCTGACGGAACCTCGGGCGCATCAGGCGTTGGTGGATCAAGCGGCGCTGGCGCGTCGAATGGCGCGGCAGACGCCGCCGCGAACGACGCAGCCGCCCAGGGCATGACCGAATCCGGCCGCGCTGCGGCCGAAGCCAAGGGGGCGGCTGCCACGGCCACCGAAGCGGCCGAAGCCGGCAGGGCGTGCGATGCGGAGGCGGCCGTGGGCCAGGCGGAAGCGGCCGCCGAGCAGGCGCAGCAGGCCGCGCAAGCGGTGGCCGACATCGCGGCGGCGAATCCCACCGCGGTCACACAAAGTTTCGCCGACGTTGCCGCCCAGGATGCGCGAGAGGCTGCGGACGCAGCGACCGCCGCGCGGAGCGCGCTGGACCAGGCCAAGGGTTCGCTCGGCGTGGGGGGCTGCGTGTCCGAAGTGCAGCCGACAAACCCGACGCAGGGATTGGCGCTCAACACCATTGAGCAGCTCGGCGCGATCTGGTCGTAAGCGCCCTGCACGCGAAGGCGGAGGCTGGGATGGCGGAGATGCTGTCCGAGGGCTGAGACCAGCTCTGAGCGGGCAGGCGCAGGCCTGCACGGCTGCAGCGTTATCCAATTGAGTAGGCGAGCCCCTGTGTCGCTATGCGCGTCTACGGGCAGAGAGCGTCAAAGGCCGGAGCTGGCGAGCCATTCGACGCTGCCGGCTATCCTTTACGGATGACGCCCGACATCACCACGAGGCTTCGCGAGAGACTCAGGCTGGCAGACCCTGGTCCAGTGGAGTTCGATCGAGGCGCCGCTGACCAGAACGAGGGATTTGCCCGTGCGAGGCTCGAGTATCGCGGCCTCGAAGGCGATCTCATTCCGGCTTTCCTGTTCACGCCTAGCGGCTGCGCACCCCTCGGCGGAGTGGTCGTCTTCCACCAACACAACGGGGAATTCCACTTCGGCAAGAGCGAGGTAGCCGGCGATGTGGGCGATGCGTTTCAAGCCTTCGGGCCGGCGCTCGCTCGCAGAGGCCTCGCGGTTCTGGCCCCGGACTCCATCACGTTCGAAGATCGACGAGGCCCGGTTCAAGGGGTAGAGCCGGATTATTACGACTGGCTTCAGCACTACAACGCCATGAGCTACCGGTTGCTGGACGGCGACGTGCTCATGAGGAAGTGCCTTGACGACGCGCAGCGCGCCCTAAGCGTTCTGCTCCAAGTGTCCGGCATAGACGAGCGGTGCGTGGGCGTGGCAGGACACTCGTACGGGGGCTATACGGCCCTGTACCACGCGGCAGTCGATTCGCGATGCAGGTTCGCATGCGTCAGCGGTGCAGTGTGCAGCTTCGAAACGCGCCGTCAGGAGGGCACCGGGATCACCCTTTTCGAGGCCGTGCCAGGGCTCGCTCGCCAAATCGACACGCACGATGTTCTTTCCGCGATCGGACCTCGACCGGCGATGATCGTATCGGGCACCAAGGACAAGTACTCAAGGGATGCAGACGCGGTCGTGGCCAAGGTTGCGGGCGACTTCATCACCGAGCTCCGCGTCGACCGCGGACATGCGCTGGATCAAGAGAGATTCGACGCGATCGTCGAGTGGATCGTCGGCCGCGTATCCGACCCGTGACAGGGGACTGCTGTAGGGGTTGGCTGAATCACGACACTCGATCACGTCGCACGGCGCACTCGCACCGAACGATCTGAACTGGAAGGGCCCGCTCGCCGCCCGAAAAGGCTCGCGTGCCGACCAAATTTGCCGGCGCTCCGCCCGAAAAGACCCGCACGCCGACCGAATCTGCTCGCGCCCCGCCCGAAAAGAGTCGCGTGCCGCTCGAATATGCCGGCGCTCCGCCTGAAAAGACCCGACCACCGCCTGAATCAGCCGGCGCTCCGCCCGAAAAGGCCCGCGTGCCGCCCGAATATGCCGGCGCTCCACCTGAAAAGACCCGCGCGCCACCCAAATCTACTCGCAGGCCGCCCGAAAACACCCGTCGATCGCGTGCGCCCTCAAAGATCCAGCGCAATCTTCCCGAAGTGCCGCCCACTCGCCTGGTGCTGGAACGCCGCCACCAGCTCCTCCAGCGGAAAGTGGCGATCGATCACCGGGCGCAGGTCGCTGGCCTCCAGCGCGCGGATCATGTCCTGCTGGTGGCGGCGGCTGCCGACCACCAGCGCCTGGAGCCGCAGCTGGCGGCCAAGGGCAAGGCCGAGCGGCAGCTGGCTGTCGAGGCCGCTGAGCACGCCGATCAGCGCGATGTGCCCGCCCACCCGCGTGGCCAGCATGGATTGCGCCAGCGTGTCCGGCCCGCCGACCTCGACCACGTGGTCGACGCCGCGGCCGTCGGTGAGCGCGCGCACGCGCATGCCCCACTCCGGCTCACGGCGGTAGTTGACGAGCGCGTCGGCACCCAGCGCGCGCAGGCGCTCCAGCTTGTCGTCGCTGGACGAGGTGGCGATGACGCGCGCACCGGCCAGCTTCACGAACTGCAGCGCGAACACCGATACCCCACCGCTGCCCTGCACCAGCACCGTATGGCCCGAACGCAGGCCGCCATCCTCGAACAGCGCGCGCCACGCGGTGAGGCCCGCCGTGGTCAGGGTGGCGGCCTCGGCGCGGCCCCGTCCGCGCGGCGCACGGGTGGAGTCGCCGTTGTACCGTGGCTAAGATCGAAGGCACGTCGTCAACCTAAACAATTCGCGCTCCCTCCGATGCCGCCCTCCCCGTCTGCACTTGCGGGGAGTTTAGGCGGCCTCATTCGTGGCCAAGCGGGTGGTTGGGCGGTGAGCGTGCTCCCACCCGACTAGCCAAGCATGGCGGCGCCAACCTCCTTCCTCGTATCGTCGCGTCCAACAGCCTCTCCCTCTAGGAAGTAAAGCTCGTTGATAATGGAGAATTCGCTGTACGCACGGCTCGAATCTCCGCCGACCTCACGATGTGCCCGCGGATTTCGATAGGACATGAATGCGGCCTCAAAGAGCTGCGCACGTCCTTCAACTTCAGAACTCGAAAGGCCTGGCCATTGAAGAATGGCTCCATGACCTCTAAACGCCTTCTTGAAGACCTGCACACCGTTCACGTCTGACCCCATCACGCAGCGTTCTTTTACTGTCCACTCGAGCCTCCGAAAAGCTTCGAAGACCGCGCGGTCAGAATCACTTCTCATCATCAGCGCCAAGTCCCCGAGTCGCGGATCAAGTAGTGACCACGGGATCTTCGATGCGAGCAGTCTTAAGGGCACGGTTCCAGCGGAGGCGCGCTCACGTAGGCCATCATGCATATAGTCATAGATGCGGATAGGTCGAACAACACTGCAGCGCTCGACATGGTGCAGATCCGCGTGCGTCAGTGCCGCTTCGTCGAGTCGCTGCAGAAGCGCCGACGTAACTCGGACCTCTTCTACTGGAATTTTAAAAAATCGCAGCAGGTGCAATGCTAGCGCGAGGCCACCGGGGCCCTCTCCGACGTATCCGGATGTGAAACCGCATCGAATAAAGATCGGCTCCGGCTCATCGACCTCAACCAACAGCCCATGTCGTCCTTCGTGCGTCAGCAGCAGCACACGCTGAATCACCAAAGATGACTCCACCAGTCGAGCCAAAGCTTCAAGGCAGGACTGGGTGCTGAAGTGGGATCCATGGTACTGCGCAAAGAGCACGCTGCCTGCGCGGGGCTTGAACACTAGGTTTGCTCCTCGCCACATCCACTATGGTCTAACGAATTGGCCATCGTGACAGCCCCAGCTGGGTTTCTAAGCTCCTTTCACAAGGACATGACCTGGCATTCGCCGTCGGCGGCTGACGCGAAGAAGGGCGTGGCGCGCTGGCACCGCCAGGCTGCGCGGCTACAACCGGAACCCGCCGTCCAGGTACAACGAGAGCGCACTGCTCACGCCGTCCCTTCCTCAAAGTAGTCACTGTCGATCTTGGGGATCTGGACGTGCCGAACGCTGACCCCAACACCATGATCCAGCATCAGCTCCGCCAGCTTCGGTCCATCCACCAACACGATCTTGTCCACAGATGCTGCAAACTTCAGCGCCAGCGGGGTGAAACCCGAAGTCGTGATAAACAC
>DATINB010000028.1:0-2253 GCA_035474775.1 Luteimonas sp. | reverse complement strand
CAGCGATTCCGTGATAATGACCCTACATCCACGAGCACGGACACAAGTGGGTTCGGGGCTAGGCCTTAAGCGGCCAGTGCGTAGACGTCGTCGTTCGCGTCTAAAGTTTTGCAGCTGGATTAACGAGGAAAGCTACCCCCTCGGCATGCGCCAAGCGATTTCGCGACCCCCGTCGAAGCCAGAGCACCCCCGGGGTGTGTCGAACCGCGCGACACCCCCAGTATAGGGTCGGATTCCAGCGTCGCAAGGCCGTCCGCCAGTCAGCCGCCCCCGGGTGGGTATCCCGCCGCATGGCCGGGCCTCGTGCCGCGTGCCGGGTCGGTATGCTGCCGGAATGCCCGCCGCACCCCCGCAAGACGATTGCATGAGGACCGACGTCAGGCCGATCGCCTGGCGCGCCTACCTGCTGGCCGTGCTGGTGCTGCTCGGCTCGCTGACGGTGGTCGGCCTGTACGCACGCAGCGCCGCCGAGCGCGAAGCCTCCCTGCGCGAGGCGCAGTTCTCGAGCGAAGCGGCCGAAGTGGCAAGCCTGCTGCGCCAGGCGCTGCTGACGGTGGAGCTGACCGTGCGCGGCGGCGTGTCGCTGTCGAACACCGTGCAGGGCGCCGATTCGCGGCAGTGGCGCGACTATGTGGCGGGGCTCGACCTGGCCGGGCGATTCCCGGCGATCGTCGGGTTGGGCTTCGCCGCGTACCTGTCACCTGCGGAACTCGAAGCGCTGCAGCTGCAACGCCGTCGCGACGGCGAAGGGCTGTTCCGACTGTTCCCGGGAGGCCGGCGGGCCCGCTACGGGCCGGTCGTCCAGCTGGAGCCGCGCACGCCGCCGAACGCAGCCGTCATCGGCGCGGACATGTTCGCGGAGCCGGCGCGCAACCTGGCCATGGTCGCCGCGCGCGACGGCAGCGCCATGCAGCTCACCGCGCCGGTGCGCCTGCTGCAGGACGACGGGACCGGCAACGGCGCCGGCCTGATCGTCTACGCGCCGGTGTACCGCGCCGGGTTCGTGCCGGCGTCGCGCTCCGCGCGCGATGCGGCGCTGGTGGGTTGGGTGTTCGCGCCACTGCGCACGCGGCAGTTCGTGGCCAGTGCGCTCGGGCGCTCCCATCCGGGCGTGCGCCTGCGCATCGTCGACGTCACCGACGGGATCGCGAAGCCCCTCTATCCGGCGGACGAAGAGGCCTGGACGGTCGCCGGCGATGGGTTCGAGCACGTGATCGAACAGGTCGTCCATGGCCGCCGCTGGCAACTGCAGTTCTCACAGCCACCCGGGACCCAGGCGCCCAGCAACGTGCACGGCACGGTCGCCGTCGGCCTGCTGTCGTCGCTGCTCCTGTTCGCGGTGGCGCTCACGCTCGCGCGGACCCAGTCGCGGGCGGAGCATCTGGCCGCGCAGATGAGCGAGTCGTACCGGCGCAGCGAGGTGCGGTTCCGCAATGCCATGCGCCATTCGGCGATCGGCAAGGCGTTGCTGGATTCGCGCGGCCGGATCGTCGAAGCGAACCTGGCGCTGGCCAACATCCTGCGCAGTTCGCCCGACGATCTGGCCGGTGAACTGTTCTGGCTCGCATTCGAGGATGGCCGCGACGACGTGGCGGCGGATGGCCGGCTGCGGGTCGTGGCCGACGGCGTGTACCGGGTGACGCGATGCCTGCCGCGCAGCGAGGGCGACGCCCGCCGCGTGCACCTCACCTATGCGCCGGTGCCCGGAGAGATCGGCCAGGACGTGGCGGCGCTGGTGCAGGTGGAGGACGTCACCGACCGCCTGCGCGCCGAAGCGGACGTGCTGGAAAGCAACCGCACCCTGGAAGCCAACGTCGCGTTGCGCACCCGGCAGCTCACCCGTGCCAACGAAGAGCTGGAGGCGTTCGCCTACACGATTTCGCACGACCTGCGTGCCCCGTTGCGCGCCATCGACGGCTTCAGCCGCCACCTCGCCGAGCAGCATGCGCAGCAGCTGGACGCTGCCGGACTCGAATGCCTGGCGCGCGTGCGCGCGCAGGCCACGCGGATGGACGAGCTCATCGACGCACTGCTCGGCATGTCGCAGCTGGCGCGCGAAGGCATGACCCGCACCGCACTGGACCTCGGCGCCATGGCGGCGGACATCGTGGCCGAGCTGCGCCGTGCCGAGCCCGGTCGCCAGGTGGAGGTCGCGATCGCCGCCGGCCTGCGCGCGGAGGGTGATGCGGCGCTGGTGCACAACCTCCTGCAGAACCTGATCGGAAACGCGTGGAAATTCACCGCCGACACGGC
>DATINB010000027.1:0-1575 GCA_035474775.1 Luteimonas sp. | reverse complement strand
ATTTCGCCACCAGTGTCATGTGCGTCCAGGTCGATCGGCTCGATGCGCACAGTAGCCTGCGCGCCCCGCGGTGACGACGACGCCGCTGAAACGCCGGCGTGCCAGCGGCGGGATGATGCTGCGTCGCGCCATAATCGGCGCCCTGCCCACCGTGCGCGGATCGATGACAGCACTTTTCCGTACCGCCTGCCGTGTCCTCCTGCCGCTCGCCCTCGCGGGCTGTGCCAGCCAGCCGACCCCGCCCCGGATGCCCGCCGCGAGGGCCGGGATCGCGCCGGTGACGGTCCCGCACATCGCCCGTCCGCAGGGCGAGACACCGGCCTGGTGGTACCGGAGCGGGGCCGCGCGCGCCGCGGCCAATGGCGCCATGGGCGGACAGGCCCGCAACGTGATCGTGTTCCTCGGCGATGGCATGAGCCTGACCACGGTGGCCGCGGCACGCATCTTCGAAGGCCAGCGCCTGGGCGAGCCCGGAGAGGAACACCAGCTGGCATGGGAGCGGTTCCCGCACACGGCGTTCAGCAAGACCTACAGCACCGATTCGCAGACCCCGGATTCGGCCGGGACCATGACCGCCATCGCCAGTGGCATCAAGACCCACATGGGCGCCATCGGGGTCAGTGCGGGGTCGCGCGGCGACTGCGCCGGCAGCCTCGAGCGGGCGGTGCTCAGCTGGCTGCAGCTGGCCGACAGTGCCGGCATGGCCACCGGGATCGTCACCACCGCGCGCCTGACCCACGCGACACCCGCGGCCACCTACGCCCACGTGCCGGACCGCGACTGGGAGAACGACACCGACCTGGGCAGCGACGCACGGGGCGCAGGCTGCGTCGACATCGCGGCGCAGCTGCTGTCCACGGCGCGCCATGGCCGCGGGCCCCTGGTGGCGCTGGGCGGTGGCCGCGGCGAATTCACGCCGGCCGGTACGCGGGACCCCGAACACGACGACAAGGTGGGCCAGCGCCGCGACGGACGCGACCTGGTCGCCGAATGGCAGGACCTGCACCCCGGCGGGGCCTACGTCTGGAACACGCGCCAGCTGCGCGGGGCACGCGGCGCGACGGCGCTCCTGGGCCTGTTCGAATACGACCACATGCAGTTCGAGCACGACCGGCGCAAGGACGCCGGGGGTGAGCCGGACCTCGCGGAAATGACCCGGGCCGCGATCGCCACCCTCGGCCGGGACGGCGCCGGCTACGTGTTGCTGGTGGAAGGCGCGCGCATCGACCATGCCAACCACGAAGGCAATGCGTACCGGGCGCTCGACGAAACCACCGCCATGTCGCGCGCGGTGCAGGCGGCGGTGGACGCCACGTCGGAAACCGACACGCTGATCGTGGTGACCGCGGACCATTCGCACACGCTCAACTTCGTCGGCTACCCGCGTCGCGGCAACCCCATCCTCGACAAGGTGCGGGGCCGCGGCAGCGAAGATGACGACGGCACCGGGCTGGCGCGCGACGCCACCGGCCTGCCCTACACCACGCTGAGTTACGCCAACGGCCCGGGCCACACCGGCGCCAGCGCGACGCAGCCGGCGGGGCCGAAGCGGCACCTGCATGCCGCGCGCGGCGT
>DATINB010000026.1:0-2487 GCA_035474775.1 Luteimonas sp. | reverse complement strand
CGTCCATGACAGGCTGGTGTCGCCTGACGCTAGGGGTGCTCGCGAACCCGGTGTAGGGGATTGGTGTTCCCTAGTGGCGCACAACGTGCGCCGGGTTGGGAATCTGTGACGCGCACCGAGCTTCGCGTGCAGCGCGCTCCGGCTGGACGCCGGAGCGACCGCATCAGGCAGGACGCGAGGCCGACACGTACTCGATGAAGACATGCCCGTTGACGCGGCCCACGGGGTCGTAGCCGTCGCACCAGTACGAGTAGCCGACGTGCGACCGGTCCGGGCCATTGCCGGGCTGGCCGGGCGCGACGCTGTCCATGTCGATGATGACCGTCCAGTTGCGCCTGCGGTCGCCGTTGCCGACGCTGGTGCGGTACTGCCATTCGACCGGTGTCGCCGGTCCGGTGTCGCCCATGGCGGTCTGGGTCACCGTGAACTGGTCCAGCGTGAGGGCCAGCCCCGTCGCCTGCTTGATCCTGGTCAACGCCATCTGCCTGGCCTTGCCCTCCTTTCCCTGCAACCGGCACTGCGCATCGGAGCAGGGCGGGTTGTCCTGCAGGTCGACATCGTGTTCGGTCAACTGGTAGTTGTTGGTGCTGCCTCTGAGCATGACCATGTGGCGTCTCCTGTGGTCGTGGATGAGCGGGTGTGCGCATGGCTGCGGCGGACACGCCGGTTGCCACCACCGGTCGCGCCGATGGATGCGGCCGGCGCGTGCCGCGGCCGTGCGCAGGCGCAACCTAGTCGCGCGGCAGATGGGTGTGTAGGGGGCCGCGCATCCCTATACGTGCGTGTCGGGCGCCTCGACGCACGGCTGCGACGGCCTGGTTTGATGGTGGGGCACGTGCCGTCGTGCAACACCCGTCGCTTGCGTTCGGTGCGGCGCTCACGCCTGCAGGTCGAAATGACCGCGGTCCGGCCCGAATGCCGTTCCAACCAAGGTCACCTTCGGGACTTCGATGCATGGGCCGCACGCCACTGTTCCGCCTGCTGCAGCGCTCCGCGCGCCTGGCACGCGCGTCGCTGCACCAGGCCATGCCGCTGGACGAGTTCCATCAGCGTCATTGCGAGGCGCTCGCCACGGGTACTTCGCGGCGGCGGTTCCTGCAGGGCGCCGGTGCCGGCCTGTTGCTGGCGGGCTGCGGCACGTTGCCGAGGCCGGTGGGGCCGGCGGGTGGGGAGGTGGCCATCGTCGGCGCCGGCATCGCCGGGCTCACGGCGGCGTGGCGGCTGCGCCAGGCCGGGGTGCGGGTGCGGGTGTACGAGGCGCAGGACCGGGTAGGCGGGCGCATGCTCAGCCTGCGCGATCACTTCGCCGATGGACACGTCATCGAACTGGGTGGCGAGCTGATCGACACCGGGCACGTGCGCATCCGCGCGCTGGCGGCGGAGATGGGGCTGGAGCTGGACGACCTGCTCGACGGCGATGGCGACCACGACACCTGGTTCTTCGAGGGCCGCGCGATCGGCGAGCGCGAGATCGTGGACGCCTTCGTGCCGGTGGCGGCGGCCATCGAGCGTGACCTCGCGTTGCTGGGTGACGACGCGCTGGACTACCTCGCGGCAACGCCCGGGACGTTCGTGCATGCGCAAGCGCTGGACGCACTGAGCATCGCGCAATGGCTCGACCGCAACGGCGTGGACGGCTGGCTGCGCGCGCTGCTCGACGTGGCCTACACCACCGAGATGGGGCTGGAGATCGACCAGCAGTCGGCGCTCAACCTGCTCACCTTCATCGGTACCGGGGACCGCGAGGCCTTTCATGTGTTCGGAGCCAGCGACGAGCGCTTCCACGTGCGCGGCGGCAACGACCTGATCCCGCAGCGGGTGGCTGCCAGGGTCGCCGATGCCATCGAGACCGGGAGCGTGCTCGAAGCCATCCGCGGCGACGGCGATGGCTATACGCTGAGCGTTCGCCGCGATGGCGCCACCCACGATGTGCGCGCGCGCCACGTCATTCTGGCGCTGCCGTTCACGCTGCTGCGCAAGGTGCGCATCGAGGTCGAACTGCCGGCTGTGAAGCGTCGCGCCATCGCGCAGCTGGCCTATGGCACCAACGCCAAGCTGATGATCGGCTACGACCGCCGCGTGTGGCGCGCGCAGGGCGCCAATGGCGCGTCGATGAGCGACCTGGCCTACCAGACCACGTGGGAGACCTCGCGCAGGCAGGGCGGCGCGACCGGCGTGCTGACCAACTTCACCGGTGGCCGTCACGGCGTCGAGCTCGGTACCGGCACGCCGAAGCAGCAGGCCGACGCGGCAACCACCGCGCTGGAGCAGGTGTTCCCCGGCGTGGCCGCCGCACGCGCGGGCATGCGCGAGGCGCGCTTCCATTGGCCCTCGCACCCGTGGAGCCTGGGCAGCTACGCCTGCTTCCGCCCGGGCGACTGGACCGGCTTCCGCGGCGCGATGGGCGAATCGGTCGGCGGCCTGCATTTCGCCGGCGAACACTGCGCGCCGGAGACGCAGGGCTTCATGGAAGGCGGTTGCGAGTCG
>DATINB010000025.1:0-6560 GCA_035474775.1 Luteimonas sp. | reverse complement strand
GACGGCTACGTGCTGGCGCGACTCGCACGCGAAGCGGGCCTGGATGCCTGCGTGGTGCGCGGCGCGCCACCGGGCGCCGGCCCGGCGCGTCTGGCCTGTGCCGCTTTCGTGGCGGCGGGCGGAGAGGTCTTCGAGCTGGATCTGCGTCTGCCGGACTGCGACGTGGTCGTGGATGCCGTCCTCGGCATCGGTGCCGACGGGACGCCGCGTGGGCCGGCGGCGGGCCTGGTCGCCGCCATCAACGCGTCCTCGGCGCCCGTGCTGTCGCTGGATGCACCGTCCGGCGTGGATGTCGCGCGGGGTTCGGTGCCGGGTGACGCGGTGCGCGCCACCCATACGCTGCAGATGCTGGTGGCCCACGCAGGCCTGCGCACCGGCGGGGTGCCGGCCTTGTGCGGAACGCTGCATGTGGCCACGCTGGGCCTGGACGCGGCCGCGCTCGACGGCATCGCGCCGGTCGCCTGGCTGCTGACTGCGGAGGCCTTGCTGGCGGCGCTGCCGGGACGACGCCACGATGCGCACAAGGGCGACAGCGGGCACGTGCTCTGTGTCGGCGGCGACCACGGCCACGGCGGTGCGATCCTGCTCGCGGTGGACGCCGCGTTGCGCAGCGGCGCCGGGCTGGCCAGCGTGGCGACGCGCGGCGTGCATGTCGGCGCCGTGCTGTCGCGGCGCCCGGAAGCCATGGCCCATGCGGTGAGCGGACGCAGCGCCTTGCGGGCCCTGCTCGAGGCGGCCTCGGTCGTCGCACTGGGCCCAGGCCTCGGGCAGGGTGCATGGGGCCGCGCGCTGTTCGCTGCCGTCCTCGCCCGCGCCGACCAGCCGTTGGTGCTGGATGCCGATGCGCTCAACCTGCTGGCCGCGACGGATACCGTGCTCCCGCCCGATGCGATCCTGACGCCGCACCCCGGAGAAGCCGCACGGCTGTTGTCGACGAGCGCGGCGGCGATACAGGCCGATCGCTTCGCTGCTTTGCATGCCCTGTGCGCACGCTACGGCTGCATCGTGGTGCTGAAGGGCGCCGGCACGTTGATCGGGGGCCCGGATGGCCGCATGCGTGTCGTGGCGGCCGGGAATCCCGGGATGGCGGTGGGCGGCATGGGCGACGTGCTGACGGGAATCGTGGCGGCGCTGCGCGCGCAGGGCTTGGAGGCGTTCGAGGCGGCCAGCCTCGGCGCCTTGCTGCACGCCGTGGCGGGCGATGCGGCGGCACGCGCAGGGGGCATGCGCGGGCTGCTGCCGTCGGACGTCCTGATGCAGCTGCGCAGTTGTCTCAATCCGTGAGTACGCTGGTGCGCTGGCTTGCCGACGAGGCCGCCACGACGGCGCTCGCGACGCTGCTCGCCACGACCGGCTACGGCACGCGGGTCGTCCACCTGCACGGCGATCTGGGCGCCGGGAAGTCCACGCTGGCGCGTGGCTGGCTGCGCGCGCTCGGCATCACCGGCGCGATCCGCAGCCCGACCTACACCCTGGTCGAGCGCTACCCGCTGCAAGGGGGTGGCGAAGCGTTGCACCTCGACCTGTACCGGATCGGCGCGCCCGCGGAGCTGGAATTCCTCGGGCTGGACGAGCGCGACATCCGGCTGTGGCTGGTGGAGTGGCCCGAGCGGGGTGCCGCCGCGCTGCCGGGGCCGGATCTCGTGGTCCGGCTGGACGTCGCCGGTCACGGTCGGCTGTGCGCCCTCGAATTCCGCGGCCCGGCGGGGGGCGCGTGGCAGGCGGACCAGGCGCTTCGTCAGGGCTTGCGCGGCTTTCCTGAATCGGCGCCTCAGGAACAGGACGCAGGCCATGGATTTACAAGGTAATTCGGTTGCAAAGTCTGGGGCAGGGTGATTAGCTACGCCGCATGCGCGCCAGGGGAATCAACATCCAGCAGATCGTGCTCGGCCTCGCACTGGTCGCGGCACTGCTGTGGAATCTGGCCCAGGCGTCCGAAGTCCGGGCATTGCAGCTCGACGCCGGCGCCACCGGCACCCGCGCCGAGCTGAAGCTCGACGGAGCCGGCGACTACAAGCTGATCTCGCTGTCCGCGCCGGACCGTCTGGTGGTCGATCTGCCGGGTGCCGCGCTCGGCAAGGGGTTCAGGCTCCCGGCGGCCGCCGGTCTGGTGAAGGCCGTGCGCAGCGGACAGCCGGTGCCGGGAACCACCCGCATCGTGTTCGAGCTGGCAGCGCCGGTGGTGGTGCTCAAGCCTCGGATCGAGCCGGGACCCAAGGGTGCGCGCCTGGTGCTGGAGTGGCCGGGCGACCACACGCCCGGCGTCCTGGCCGCGGCGGTGCCGGTGTCCGCAGCCGCCGCAGGCACCTCGATGCCGACGGCGACGCCTGCTCCCGCACCGGAAGCCGCATCCGTGGATGCGACCTCACGACTGATCGCGGCGATGCCGAGGGCGGGCACCGCGCCATTGCCCCGTGCCCCGGGGCCGGGCGCAACGACGGGCGCGCCGGCAACGGGAGGTGCGCCCGCCATGGCCGACGTCGCCGCCGCGCCCGGGCGTTCCGACGCATCCGCGCAGGTCCCGCTCCCCGCCACGCCATCCCCGGAGCCGGCCGTGGTGCCGCGCGCCGTGCCGCCCGTACCGGTCGCCACGACGACCGCCACCGGCGTGCCGACCCGGATCGCCACCGGCGTCCCTGCGCCGGTCGCAGCGCAAGATCCCGGCGTTGCGACGCCGCCGGCACGCAGCGGGCGGGTCATGCAGGCGGGCACTCGCCCGCTGGTAATCGCCATCGACGCAGGCCACGGCGGCCAGGACCCGGGCGCCGTGGGGCCCAGCGGCAAGCGCGAAAAGGACATCACCCTGGCGATCGCCCGCGAGCTGGCGGGGCAGGTCAACGCCACGCCCGGACTCAAGGCCCACCTCACCCGCGACAGCGACATGTTCATCCCGTTGAACCGGCGGGCGCAGATCGCCCGCGCCGGCAAGGCCGACATGTTCATCTCGATCCATGCTGATGCCGCCGAGAACCGCGCCGCCAAGGGTTCGTCGGTGTACGTGCTGTCGCTCAAGGGCGCGTCCTCGCAACGCGCGCGCTGGCTCGCCGACAAGGAGAACGCGGCCGACCTGATCGGTGGCGTGCGCCTGCCACAGACCGACAACGTGCTCACCAACGTGCTGCTCGACCTCACCCAGAGCGGGCACATGAAGGCCTCGGAGGATGCCGGCAACCACATCCTCTCGGGGCTCAAGCGCATCGGCAACAACCACAAGCCGCACATCGAACGCGCCAACTTCGCGGTGCTGCGCACCTCCGACATGCCGGCGATGCTGGTCGAAACCGCGTTCCTGTCCAACCCGGACGAGGAGCGCCGCCTGATCGATCCCGAGTTCCAGCGCACCGTCGCACGCGCGGTCCTCGACGGCGTCAACACCTACTTCACCAGCCAGCCGCCGCCGGGCACGCTGTATGCCGCGCGCATCGCCGATGCGGAGGATCGCAGCGCCGGCGCGGCCGGTGGCGGCGGACCGTAACGCCGTATCATCGCGTTCCATCCGCAGCACCGCCCACGCTGGCGGCGAAACCGTCCGCAGTGAGCATCCGCCAGCTTCCCGATACGCTGATCGACCAGATCGCCGCAGGCGAGGTGGTGGAACGACCTGCGTCGGTGGTCAAGGAGCTGGTCGAGAACGCCCTCGACGCCGGGGCGATGCGCGTCGACATCGACCTCGAGGAAGGCGGCACGCGCCTGATCCGGATCCGCGATGACGGCGAGGGCATCGTCGCCGGCGAGCTGTCCATCGCGGTGGCACGGCACGCGACCAGCAAGATCGCCTCGCTGGACGATCTCGAATCCGTTGCGACGCTGGGCTTCCGTGGCGAGGCCTTGCCATCCATCGCATCGGTCAGCCGCTTCTCGCTGGCGTCGCGGCGTCGGGGCAGCGAGCACGGGGCCACCCTGCAGGTCGATGGCGGCCGGGTGGGCGTCGTGGCGCCGCGCGCGCATCCGCAGGGCACCACCGTGGAAGTGCGCGACCTGTTCTACAACGTGCCGGCACGGCGCAAGTTTCTGCGCGCGGAACGCACCGAGCTCGGGCACGTCGAGGAATGGCTGCGGTCCCTGGCCCTGGCGCGGCCGGACGTCGAGCTGCGCGTAAGCCACAACGGCAAGCCCGCGCGCCGCTACAGGGGCGACACCGACCTGTTCTCCGGCGAGCGCCTGGTGGAGACGCTGGGCGAGGACTTCGCGCGCAACGCGCTGCGCGTGGAGCGCATGCTCGCGCAGGGCGGGGAGGGCCACGGCGCGAGGCTCGGCCTGCACGGCTGGATCGCCGACCCGACCTATTCCAGGGCCAGCGCGGACCAGCAGTACCTGTACGTCAACGGCCGTGCGATACGCGACCGCAGCGTCGCGCACGCGGTGCGCCAGGCGTATGCGGACGTGCTCTTCCACGGACGCCAGCCGGCCTACGTGCTGTTCCTCGACGTGGATCCGCTTCGCGTCGACGTCAACGTGCATCCCGCGAAGCACGAGGTGCGATTCCGCGATGCGCGGCTGATCCACGACTTCGTGCAGCGCACGTTGCACGACGCGCTCGCCGCGACGCGCGCCGGGAACGGCCCCCTGGTGGCGGCGGTGACCACGCAGGCCGAGGTCGCGCGCAGCCTGGCCCTGCCGGGGCTGCCGCAGCAGGGGCTGTCACTGCGCATCGACGAGGCGCGTGCCGGTTACGCCGCGTTGTATGCCGACACCGCGGGCCGGCAGATGGCGGGCGAGGCGCCGATGCCGCCCGCCGACGCCTCCGAGGCGCCGCCGCTCGGTTATGCGCTGGCGCAGCTGCATGGCATCTTCATCCTCAGCGAGGCGGCCGAGGGCCTGGTGGTGGTCGACATGCACGCCGCGCACGAGCGCATCGGCTACGAAAAGCTCAAGCGCGCCCACGACGCCGGCGGCCTGCGTACGCAGCCGCTGCTGGTGCCGCAGCCGGTCGCGGTGAGCGAACGCGAGGCCGATGTCGCCGAGCGCGAAGCCGGCACGCTGGCCGAACTGGGCTTCGAAGTGGGCCGAGCCGGGCCGCAGTCCCTGCTCCTGCGCGCGGTGCCGGCGCTGCTCGCGCATGGCGACATCGAGGCGCTGCTGCGCGACGTGCTGGCCGACCTGCGCGAACATGGCGCCAGCCGACGGGTCGTCGGCGAACGCGACGCACTCCTGTCGACCATGGCCTGCCACGGCGCGGTGCGCGCCAACCGGCGCCTGACGTTGCCGGAAATGAACGCGCTGCTGCGCGAAATGGAGGCCACCGAGCGCTCCGGGCAATGCAACCATGGCCGTCCGACGTGGACCCGCGTCGGCCTGCACGAGATCGACCGCTGGTTCATGAGGGGACGCTGATGACGCGCATGGCCTGGATCGGCGGGTTGCTGGCGATCGCCGGGATGGCGGGCGCCGCGGGCTGCGACCGAGACGGCGCGACCACGGAGGACACCCCCGTGGCGGCCGATCCGGCGTTCGCGGCCGCACAGTCCGCATGGCGGCAGCACCGCCGCGACGCGCTGCTCGCCGTCGATGGCTGGACCAGCCTGGCCGGATTGCACTGGCTGGAGCTCGACGCGCATTACCTCGGCAGCAGCCCGGGTAGCGGCATCCGCCTGGCATTCGGTCCGCCGCGGCTCGGCCTGCTGCAGCGCGAGGGCGGACGCGTCTTCCTCACCCCCGAGCGCGGCGTGGCCCTGACCCTGGACGGGACGCCGATGACCGGGCGCGCCGAACTGCACGCAGACCGCGACGCGTCGCCATCGACCGTGGGCTTCGACGCAGGACGCGGCAGCCTCGGCCTGATCGAGCGCGGGGGTCGTGTGGCGCTGCGCGTCCGTCACGCCGATGCCGAAGCGCGCAAGGGGTTCGGCCACCTGGACTATTGGCCGCCGGATGCGGCCTGGCGCGTCGAGGGCCGGTTCCAGCTGCACCCGGCCGGCAGGACCATCGCCATCGCCAACATCATCGGAACCCTCGAGCAGGTGCCCAATCCCGGGGTCGTGGTGTTCGAGCGCGAGGGCAGGGCATTCCGGCTGGAGGCACTCGATGGCGGTGACGGGTCCCTGTTCCTGATCCTGGCCGACCGCACCAGCGGCCACGACAGCTATGGCGCCGGCCGCTATCTGGACGTGGGTGCGGCCGACGCCGATGGCACCGTGGTCCTCGACTTCAACCATGCCTACAACCCGCCGTGCGCGTTCACCCCGTTCGCCACCTGTCCGCTGCCGCCGCCCGAGAACCGCCTCGACCTGGCGATCACCGCCGGGGAGAAGCGGTACCGGGCACCGGCACCCCCCGCCGCGGCACCCGGGACGCCCGCCGCGGCGCCACCCGCCACCGCGGCCCACGCCGTTTCCAGGGATTGACATGCCGACAGACCGCCGCCGCCTCCTGAAACCCATTGCCTGGACCGCACTGGCGGTCGCGCTGTCCGGTGCCGCCATCGCGCAGATCGGCGCGCCAACGCCAACGCCCCCGCCAGTGGCAGCGCCGGTTGCCGATCGGCCAGCGTCGACAGGCGTCGCCCAGGCGGAAGATCCCGCCGGGGCGGCCACGTCACCGGCGCCGAGCGGTCCGCCGGT
>DATINB010000024.1:0-1832 GCA_035474775.1 Luteimonas sp. | reverse complement strand
TCGGAGCCGCGCACCAGCGTGGCCGCGACGAGGAAGAAGGCAGCCGAGGAAAAGTCCGCCGGCACGGGCACGTCGGTTGCGCGCAGGCGATGGCCGCCGGTGAGGCGGACGCGCCCGGCCGCGTGCTCCACGGGCCAGCCGAACGCGGCCAGCATGCGCTCGGTGTAGTCACGGGTGGGGTGCGGCTCGTCGACCCGCGTCTCGCCGCGTGCGCCGAGCCCGGCGAACAGGACTGCCGACTTGACCTGCGCACTGGCGACGGTCGGTTGGAAGACGATCCCGCGCAGGTCCGCGCCGCCACGGATGTGCAACGGCGGACGTTCGCCGTCGGTGGAATCGATCGCCGCACCCATCCACCGCAGGGGCTCCATGACCCGCCGCATCGGCCGCATCGACAGCGACCCGTCGCCGACCAGTACGCTGTCGAAGCGTTGCGTGCACAGCAGGCCAGCCAGCAGCCGCATCGCCGTGCCGGCGTTGCCGCAGTCCAGTGCGCCGTCCGGCGCGCGCAACCCGTCGATGCCGACGCCATGGACCACGCGCACCGTCGCGCCCGGTGCGTCGATGCGCACCCCCATGCGCTCGAAGATCGCGGCCGTGGCGCGGGTGTCGCCGCCGTCCAGGAAGCCCTCGATCCGCGAGCGACCGTCCGCGAGCGCAGCCAGCATGATGGCCCGGTGCGAAATCGACTTGTCGCCGGGCACGCGCACGTCACCGTGCAGGGGCGCCGACGGGTGCGCGATCCAGTCCAGGGGGGTTGCGGCAGTCACCCGCGCCACGCATCGAGTGCATGCAGCAGTCGCGCGTTGCCGGCGGCGTCGCCGATGCTGATGCGCAGGCAGTTCGGCAGTCCATAGCCCGCCATCGGACGCAGCACCACGCCCTGCGCGAGCAGGGCCGCTTCGATCGCGGTGGTTTCCACGCCGAACCCCACCAGCAGGAAGTTGGCCTGCGAGGGCGTGACCGTGAAACCACGCGCCCGCAGCGCGGTCCCGAGCGCGTCGCGTTGCATCGCATTGCGACTGCGGCATGCCTCGAGATGGGCGCTGTCGGCCAGCGCCGCTTCGGCCGCGGCCAGCGACAGGCCACCGACGTTGAAGCTCTCGCGGATGCGCTCGAGCATCGCCGCCACCGGCAGGCTCGCGATCGCGTAGCCGACTCGGAGCCCCGCCAGCCCGTGGGCCTTGCTGAAGGTCCGGGTGACGACGAGGTTGGGGTGGGCGGCGATCGAGGCGATCGCCGATGCGTAGTCCGGCGCGTCGGCCAGCTCCGCATAGGCTTCGTCGACCACGACCACGACATGCCCGGGGACCCGCGCGATGAACGCTTCGAAGTCGGCGCGCGGGTACCAGGTCCCGGTCGGGTTGTTCGGGTTGGCCAGGTAGATCAGCCGCGTGGCCGCGTTGACCTGTGCCAGCAGCGCCTGCAGGTCGTGTCCATGGGGCATGGGGGTAGCGGCGCCCAGCGCCGCGGTCACGCGCACCGAGGCACCGGCCGCCCGCGCGGCGATCGCGAACACCGCGAACGCATGCGCCGACACCACCACCTCGTCGCCACGCTCGGCGAACACCTGCGCAAGCTGCATGAGCAGTTCGTGCGAGCCGTTGCCCAGCACCACCTGCGCGCCATCGACGCCGTGCCGGCGTGCCAGCGCGGCACGCAGGTCGCCGCCACGGGGGTCGGGGTAGCGATGGATGTCGCCCAGGCACGCGGCGACCGCCGCCATGGCCCGGGGACTCGGGCCATAGGGGTTCTCGTTGGAGCCCAGTTCCAGCAGCGGCACCGCCGCCGCACGTCGCAGGGCCACGAGATCATGGCCGGGGTCGTAGGCG
>DATINB010000023.1:0-3294 GCA_035474775.1 Luteimonas sp. | reverse complement strand
TACACCCGCCAGGGCATCGTGCAGAAGTTCCCGGAGCTGGCGGCGCAACGCGCGCTGGTCGGCAAGTTCTATTTCCGTCCGCCTGGCGGCGAAAGCTGGTGCGACGTGATCCTGCGCCTGCGCAGCGTCGTGGAAGAACTGCGCCGTGACCATGTCGGCGAACGCGTGCTGGTGGTCGGCCACCAGGTGATCGTCAACTGCTTCCGCTACCTGCTGGAATGCATGGACGAGGCCGAGATCCTGGCCATCGACAAGCAGGCCGACGTGCCCAACTGTTCGGTCACCGACTATGCGCTCGACCGTCGCGATCCCGACGCGCGGTTCCAGCTGCGCGTGGCCAACTTCGCGCTTCCGCTGATCGAAGCCGGCGCACCGGTGACCGCGGCGGCGGACACGCCGGCCGGTCCGAAATGAGTCGCTCGATGCCGGCGAAGGGTGCCGGAAGCCTGGGGCGCAAGGTCACCGCGAGCGCCTTGCGGGCCTGGCCGCTGCCCGACCCCAGCGGCTCCGGCAGCAAGGAAGACCGCGGCCGCGTACTCGTGGTCGGCGGCACCCGGGAGATTCCCGGTGCCGCGTTGCTGGCCGGAATCGCGGCCCTGCGGGCCGGTGCCGGAAAACTGCAGGTCGCCACGGTCGCGGAGGTGGCGGTGCCGATGGCGATCGCGCTGCCCGAGGCACGGGTGATCGGGCTGCGGAGCGGTGCACGCGGCGGACTCGCCGCCCTGGACCGCGCGACGCTGGACTGCGTGGCACGCGCGCATGCGGTGGTCCTGGGGCCCGGCATGGACGACGACGCGGGCACCCGTCGCGTGGTGCGCCAGATCATCGGCGTGGCCACCGGAACCGTGGTGCTGGATGCCGGGGCGTTGCATCGGTCGGCGCTGGACGCCGCACGGGCGCGCAACGGGCAAATCGAGCTCGTGCTGACCCCCCATCTGGGGGAGATGGCGTCACTGCTGGAGATCGATGCCGATGCCATCGCCGCCGACCTTGCCGGGACCGCATCGCGGTTCGCGAGCAGGTGGGGCGTGGTGCTGGCGCTCAAGGGGCCGGTGACGCACATCGCGGCGGCCGATGGCAGCCTGTGGGTCAACACCGCCGGATCGGTGGGGCTGGGGACCTCGGGCTCGGGCGACGTGCTGGCCGGCCTGATCGGGGGCCTGGCCGCACGCGGTGCACGTGCTGCGCAGGCTGCGGTCTGGGGCGTGCATCTGCATGCCCAGGCCGGCGCGCGGCTGACGAAGCGCAATGGGCTGGTCGGCTTCCTGGCCCGTGAGATCAGTGCCGAGGTACCGGGCCTGATGCAGGGCTGACCGTGGCATCCGGATTGCCGGGCGGATCGACATGGGCGGGCCGTTCACGTTGCTCCGGATAGGGTGGCCGCCGTTCCCACCTCCCCCGGATGACCCCCGATGTCGAATCGTCCCTGCACGTTTGCACGCGTGCTCGCGCTCGCCCTGCTGCCCGCCGCGATCGCCGCCTGCACGCGCACGCCGTCACCCGCGACCGTCGCGGGCGCCGATGCACCGGCTGCCGCGCCTGTCGTCGCCGGCAACGCGGAGGTGACCACCGGCGATGCCTCGGCTCTGGCGGCGGAGGGTCAAGCACCGACTGCCGCGCCTGGCGCCGGGACCGCCTCGCCCCCGCCGACTTCGGGTGCGCCCGTGGATGCGGCGCCTGCTGCCGGGGACGCTGCCGCTGCCGCTCAGGCGACACCGGCGACAGCACCCGTGCCCCCGGTGGTGGCCGCGGCCGCCGATGCCACCCTGGCCAAGGACAGCCCGCTGCGTGCCCAGGTGTTGCTGGAGCGCGCGTTCTTCTCGCCCGGCGAGCTCGATGGCGCGGTCGGCAGCAGCATGAAGAAGGCCGTGGCCGCGTACCAGGGCGCGCGTGGCATCGCAGCGACCGGCACGCTGGACACCGCGACGTGGGACGCCCTGAACACGGATACCGCCCCGGTGCTGGTCGACCACACGCTGACCGCCGAAGACGTGGCCGGGCCCTTCGCGCCCACCCCCACGGCACCCATGGAGATGGCCAAGCTGGACGCGATGCCGTTCGCCAGCGTGGACGAGAAGCTCGGCGAGCGCTTCCATGCCAGCCCGGCGTTGCTGAAGACGCTCAACCCGCAGGCGACCTTCGCCGCCGGCGAGACGATCACGGTGCCCAACGTCGCCGGCTCGGACAGCCTGCCGACCGCCGCGAACATCGTGGTCGACAAGTCGGACTCGTCGCTGACGCTCGAAGACGACAGCGGCAAGGTCCTCGCGCGCTTCCCGGTCACCACCGGCAGCGCCCAGTTCCCGCTGCCAGTCGGCGAATGGAAGATCAACGGCGTCGGCCGGAACCCGGTGTGGGAATACGACCCCAAGCTGATCGCCGGCAGCAAGAAGACCGACGAGAAGGCCACCATCCCGGCCGGACCGAACAACCCGGTGGGCACCACCTGGATCGACCTCAGCAAGGAGCACTACGGCATCCACGGCACGCCCAACCCGGCCAAGGTCGGCAAGTCCGAGTCCAATGGCTGCATCCGCATGACCAACTGGAGCGTCGTCGCGCTGTCGAACGTGGTGAAGCCCGGGCTGAAGGTGACGATGCGGGAGTGACGCGGGGTCGGGGGCAGCTGGGCGAGTCGCGCCGGAGCGGGTGCCGGCGCGCCGGCGCAATTCGTCGACGCATGCCTGAGCCGTGGAGGACGATTCATCCGTAGTGGCGAAGGATTCAACTCCTACCCACGCCGGTGGTAGCCTTGGGGTAACCGCCGAATGTCATGGAGGACATGATGCGCATTGTCCGGAATAGGGCGCTCGTAGTGATGCTGTGGTGGGTGGCGTTTCTTCATTTGGGACAAGTCAGCGCTGCAGAACTCGCATCGTTTCCCACAGAACTGCAAAGCGTTTGGGACCCGAGCGTGCCGTGCGAATCCGCTCAAACCTCCGATCGGGACAGTCGCTTCGAGATAACCCGAACGCAGCGTCTTAACTATGAGGAAGTCGAGCAGATCACGTCGGCTGCGCTGCTTGCGACCTCACCGAAGACCTGGCGCATCGCGACCACTTCCAGTCTTGGCCCTGACGACCTATCTCAACCTCGAATTTACGTCCTTCAGGATGATGTGCTGGCGGTGAGTGACGGCCAGAGTGCGCGGGTGTATCACCGCTGCAACTAGTTGACTGCGATCGACTGGACAAGGACGTCCGATGGAAAGCGAACACGCAACGCGATACAGGGTGCGACAGTTGGGCGGGCCGGATCCGCGGGGACAGCAGCGAAATGTTCCGGTAACCGACC
>DATINB010000022.1:0-1943 GCA_035474775.1 Luteimonas sp. | reverse complement strand
ATCGATGTCGTAGATGGAGAACCGGTCATGGCCATCCACGAAGTAGAAGCGGCTTCCGCCGGGACCGTGGATCGCGGGTATGTTCAGCTCCATGGCCTGGGCGCGGGAGGGTGCATCCCAGGCGCCGAGCTCCACGCACCGGTCGTGCGCCTGGCGCGCGTCCCGGACCTTGAAGGCGACAGCCGAGATGCCCGGCCCTTCTGAAGCACTGGTGAGGCGCGCATCGTCGACGTGCGCGTTGACCAGCAGGTTCATGCCGGCCTGCCGGAACAGGATCACTTCGCGCGAGCGGTGGCGCGCCACCGGCCTGAAACCCATCTTCTCCAGCACCTGGCCGAGCGCCTGCGGGCGGTCGGTCGCGTACTCGACGAACTCGATGCCGCCCAGGCCGAGTCGATTGCGGTTCTGCGGCAGGAATTCGCGGTCGCCGGCGCCAGGATTCAAGGCTGCCTCCTTTCTCTGGCCGATGCGGAGGATCCGTCAGGGGTCACCGCGCGATGGTAGCGCAGACACTCCTGCGGTTCCGGAACCACGCCCGAGGCGCTGATCGGGAGTCCTTCCGCACAGGGCAGCCGATCTGTGGCGGACGTCACACTCTTTGTTAACAAGGGTCGCTATTGTCACAGCCGGAGGTCGGAATGTGTCTAGCGCCGAGTCGCACACGGATCGGCCGGATGCAGCCGCATCGGACATCACCCACAATACAGCGCTCACCGCCCTTACTTCATCATGACCGCCATCTACATCGATCAGAAAATTGACGACGACGCCCGCCGGGCCCGCCTGTACGCCGGCGACATCTTCGTCTATTCCGCCAACGAACATTCCATGGCCTTGGTCGAGGTTGCCCGACAGCTGATCGCCGAAGCATTTCCCGATGTCGATCCGCGCAAGGCGCAGTTCCACTACGACGTCAAGCAGTTCGCGGCGATCCTGTCCAAGCTGAAGCCGGCCTTCATCCACCATCCGGAATGCAAGAAGATCATTCCGCGGATGCTGGAAGCGATCGGCTGCGACCTCGACATGGTCCATTTCGACATTCCGCGCATGCGGACGTCGACCAGCAACGACTACCTCACCACCGGCATCGCCTACGCGTTCCATCCGCACCGCGACACCTGGTACTCGGCGCCGATGTGCCAGATCAACTGGTGGCTGCCGATCTTCGACATCGAGGCCGGCAACGCCATGGCGTTCCACCCCAACTACTTCGATCGCGGCGTGCTGAACGATTCCGACACCTACAACTACCAGGAGTGGAACGCCAAGATGCGGTTCAACGCCGCCGATCACGTGGGCCAGGACACGCGTCCGCAGCCGCATGCGCAGGAGCAACTGCTGCTGGAGCCGAAGACGGTGGTGGTGACGCCGCCGGGCGGGATGATGCTGTTCTCGGGCGCCCAGATGCACTCCTCGATCCCGAACCGCACCGGCGAGACACGCTTCTCGATCGACTTCCGCTGCGTCCACCTGGGCGACCTGATCGAACGCAAGGGCGCGCGCAACGTCGACTCGCGCTGCACCGGCTCCGCCATCAACGATTACCTGCAGGGCAGCACCTTGAACCACGTTCCGCCTGAAGTGCAGGAGCTCTACATGCCGGGGCACCCCCAGCCGATCGCCGCGTGATTTGAGAGGAAGCAGACGGCAGGTCGCCGTCCCTGCCCCGCGCAGCTCCTGCGCCGGGCGGGAGGGCACGAGTTCGGCAAGGGCGGCAAGGGCGGCATGACATCTTTCGAAAATTTCCTGGCGGTTCTGCAATGTCCCGCCTGCGGCGGCGACCTGGCGTTCGCGCCGACGGCCTCGGGCATCGGAGGAGGCCACTACGGCATCCTGAGTTGCGCCTGCAGCCGCTACCCGGTGATCGACGACGTGCCGGTGCTGATGAAGCGTCCGGTGGGCATCATCTCCCACTGGAACGACGGCGCGATCCATTCCGGTCC
>DATINB010000021.1:0-5794 GCA_035474775.1 Luteimonas sp. | reverse complement strand
CCGCGCGCGGCGCCGGCGCCGGCGCGGTGCTGGTCGCCGAGACGGCGGCACCGGGCCGCAACGCCCGCGTCGGGACCGGCGGCGCCGCATCCTTGGCCGGTGCGAGGTCGCGGATGATGTCGTCGACCGCCGGCGGCTGGTCGCCGTAGTGGGTCTGGGCGGCGGCGACGGTCGCCAGCAGCGACAGCGTCGCGGCCAGCACGACGCGCAAGGGGGGAGTGCTGCGATGCATGACGGATCCTCCTGTGGATGCGGCCCCGCGGTCGGGCCCGGCAGGCGGCAAGTGTGGAAAGCGCGGTCGCGCGATGCGATACGGTATTCGGCCTATCACCGGCGGCCGCCCGGCCGACGCCGCGATCAGCCGCCGGGCGATCCGGGCGCGGGGGCCGGGGCCGGGAACAGCACCGAAACTGCGTTGCCCGTCGTCGAGCCGGGCCGCAGCGTGACCGCCAGGCCGAACAGCGCGGCCAGCCGCGCGGCCACCGCCAGTGCCAGCACGTGATCGTGCGCGCCTTCCCTGCCGGCCTGGTTGGCCAGCACGATCAGTGCATCGGAGGGCGGCGAAGCCGCCAGCGCGTCGCCGTCGTCGCGGATCTCCACGCGGACGCCGTCGCCGGCGCGCCGCGCGGTGAGCAGGACGCGCGTGCGCGTGCGCCGCGCGGCGTCGTCGACCAGTGCCTGCAGGAGCCGCGTGGTCAGCCGCGCATCGCCATGGATGGACAGGTCACGCGTGCGCCAGCGGACCGCGACGTCGCCCGGCGTGCAGGCGCCCGCCACCCGCTCCAGCAACGGCGCGGAGGCCAGCACCACCCGCTCGACCGGGACCGGATCCTGCAGCAGTCCGGCGGTCTGCTCGAGGTCGTCGACGGCGCGTGCCAGGTCGCGCAGGCTGTCTTCCAGTCCGCGCAGGGCCGCCCCCTGCTGCGGGGACGCATCGCGGCCCAGGCTGCCCGCGAACAGGTTCAGCGCGTACAGCGGCTGGCGCAGCCGGTCGCCCGCGAGCGCCAGCAGGCTGAGCGGCGGCAGGTCCGGCAGCCGTGCCGGGGGCACGCTGCGGTCCACGCCGCAGGCATCCGCCGGTGTCTCGCCGGGCGGCGATCGTGGCATCAGCATGCCTGCGTGCCGGCCACGCGCGTCACCGTGGCCCCGGGCGGTATCGGTTCGGCATGATCGTGGATCGTCGTGTCCAGCGGCGGCGGCGGCCCGAATGGGCATTGGACGGGATTGCGGACCGCGCTTCGATAGCCCGTGTGGACTAGCGGATGGGCCGGGCGGCCGGTCCGGTCCCTGTACCGACGGTGCGCCGCAGGCTCCGGTGCCGGTCGGCCTATGCCGGACCGGCTATCGCCGCCGGCCCACGCCCGGCCGACAATCACCGCGGCGCACTCCGCGCCGCGAGCGACAGGACGCAGCCATGCTGCCAGCGGCCCGGATCGGCGACCTGCATGTCTGTGCGCTGTGGAGCGGACCGGTGCCCCACGTGGGCGGACCGGTGCTGCCGCCGTGCGAGCCGACGGTCCTGGTCGGCGGCTTGCCCGCCGCCCGCATCGGCGATCCGGCGCTGTGCGCCGGCGGGCCCGACACCATCGCCACCGGCTCGGCCACGGTGATGATCGGCAACAAGCCGGCGGCCCGCCTCACCGACCTCACCGCGCATGGCGGCATGATCGTGGCCGGGTGTCCCACGGTGCTGATCGGCGGCCCTGCGCCGCCGGCCCCGCCGCCGCCGCCACCGCCCCCGGAGGGCATGACGCCGGACGAGATCGCGTTCATGCAGGCCGGGCATTCTCCCGAGGAACTCGAAGCCCGCCGCGCGCAGCAGGACTGACGCCGCGCCGCCCGATGCTCAGAACGGCAGCGCCGGCAGTCCGCCCCCCGCCGGTGCCGGCGCGGCGACGGGCGGTTGGTTGCGGGCTGCGGTGGCGTCCGCCTCGGACTCCGGGACCACGCGGCCGGCGGACTCGATCTCGCCGGGAGCCACGGGCCTGGCCGCGCCGTCGCGCACGCGCGCGGACGAGATCGGGCCGGTGCCCGGCGGTGGCGGTGGCGCGGCATCGCCGGCGGCGTCTTCGCCACGCGCCGCATCCATCACCTCGCCCGGGGCATCCCCGACGGTGTCCACCAGCGTGTCCTTCTGCCGCTCCTTCTCGCGGCGGATATCCTCCAGGTCCTGCAGGCTGCTCGCCGAACTGCTCAGGTTGCCGAGTTCGCCGGCCTGGTCCTGGATGTCCTGGCGCTGCTGCTCGATGTTGTCCTCGGCGCGCTTGCTGCCCGCGGCGATGTCGTTGCCGGCGTCGCGAAGGTCGTTCTTGGCGTCGCGTGCATCGCGCGCCAGCCCGCCGGCCTGCTTGATCTTGTCGTCGACGGGGTTCCAGACCATGCCGGCCACGGCATCGGCCATGCCGAACACCTTGAGCAGCAGGTTGAACACCGGGAACACCAGGTTGCGCCCGAGCAGCGCGGCCATCATCGGCAGGCGCCCGAGGTAGGCCTCCATGGTCAGGCAGTCGCGTCCCGCGCAATCGTCGCGCGCGGCCACCAGTTCGGCGTGCAGGTCGGTGGCCACGAACTCGACCAGGAAATCGAGGTAGTGGCCCTGGTCGCGCAGGAACCCGCGCACCAGGTCGGCCGCCTTGTTGGCCAGTTCGTCGGTGCCGGGCAGGCCGCCGGTGCCGAGGTTGCCGCTGGCCAGCCCGCCCACCAGGTTGCTGCCACGGCTGCGCATGTCCGTGCCGTCGTTGCTTCCGGGCGCCTTGCCCTTGCCGAAGATCAGGGCCCAGACCAGGTCGACGATGCGGCCGGAAATGGCGTCGTGGCAGGCGGCCAGCACCAGCGGCATCGACGGCACGCCGTAGCGCCCGTGCAGATGGCTGTAGATCTTCGGCAGCAGCACCAGGGTGATGTCGCCGACGATGCCGACATAGGTCTGCAGGAACCCGGGCAACGGCTTGCCGGGACCGAGCAGCGCTTCGCCCAGCGCGCTGCCCAGCACGGTTCCCAGCGCCGGCACCGGTGGTGTCGCCTGCGGGCGGCCGGCCAGCGCCGCGAAGGCGGCGGCCAGCGCGGCGGCGCTGCCCGGCGGCATGTCCGCCTGCTCCGATTCCGCGGTCCCCAGCCAGCCGGTGATGTCGCCTGCGGTGCCGGCGGCCTGGTCGGCGGTCTTGCGCGCCTTGCGGATGGCATCGGCCACGCTGCCGAGCGCGCCGGCGGCGCCCTCGACCGGCGCGCTGCCGCCCACCAGCGGCAGCGCGCGCAGCTCGCGCTGCGCGTCGGCGAGGGTCTTTTCGGCACCGGTGCGCCGGTCTTCCTCGCCGGGTGGCGGCGGCGGATCGGGCATCAGGAACCAGATGTCGTAGCCGGGCCGGCGGCGCTCGCGGATGGCGAGCAGCGAGTAGTCGTGGCAGGCCTTGGCGATGTCCCATTCGTAGGCCTGGCGGCTGGCGCGGTACATCGCCTGGTAGGCGTCCTGCACCTTGAACAGCCACTCCGGGATCTTGGCCACCACTTCCGGCACGCCGGCGCCACCGGCCAGGCTGGACAGCCCCGGGATCGACGGCAGCCCCAGCCCACCACCCGCGGCCGGGTCCAGCGCGGTCTTGCAGGTCTCGTGCAGCGTCGCCCAGGCTTCGGCCAGCGCCACGCCCGCGGCATGCACCTCGGGATAGCCGGGCGCCGCGATGTTGACGGGGTCGGCGGCGGCGCGGACCGCGTCCAGCACCGGGTCGATCGCTTCCGGGCCGCTGGCCGCCTGCGCCTTGCCGCCCAGCAGCGAGCCGGCGGTGTCGAGCATGGCGCCGGCCGCCCCCTTGCTGGCCTTGGCCTGCTCGAGCACGCGCTGCGCCGCGCGCGCGAACGAATACACCAGCACGTCCTCGCGGATCAGCGCGTTGCGCATGGCGACGCCGTGCGCCGGCGACGCGCCGGGGAAATTGTCGGCCAGGTCGTCGTGCGCGAAGCTGAGGTGCACGAACTGGGTCGGCTTGCGGGCATCGAAGGGCACGAACGATCCCGCCCGGGCCCGCGTACCCGGATCGGACCCCACGGGCTCGGGCTGCGCGGCGATCCCGGCCGGCTTCGCCAGCCGCGGATCCAGCGGGTCGCCGGCGATGTAGTGCGCGCTGCCGGACGCGCCGGCGCCGGCCTGCCCGGTCAACCCGCCGGCCACCGCATCCAGCGCGTTGCCGAGCGCATTGTCGGTGGCGGCGTCGGTCGCGCCCTTGGCGGCATCGCCGACGCTGCTCAGCATGCCCATCAGCGGCGGGCCCCGTACGTGCTCATACGTGCAGCTCCGAAAGCTTCGCCCGCGTCGCGTCGTCGGCGTCGCCGGTCGCCTCCAGCCCGTTGGCGCGCTGGAACCGCTGCAGCGCGGCGCGGGTCCCGGGTCCGACCTCGCCGTCCTCGCCCGCGCAGTCGAACCCCAGGTTGCGCAGCCGGTGCTGCACGCCGGTGACCTCCTCCACCGGATCGAGTTCGCCGATCGCGACCTCGTAGGATTCGGCGTCGCCCAGGCGCAGTGTCGCGGTCCGCGTCTCGCCGGGAATCGGCTGGTCGATCCTGCCGTCGCCGTCGGTGGTGCCGTGCACCACCTCGTCGCCGAAGGTCAGCGTGTAGGCGACCTGCTTGCGTGGCTCCCCCATGTCGAGCAGCTGCAGCTTCAGCCGCGTGGGCTCGCCACGGCGCTTGAAGCGGTGGCGGGCATCCACCGGCTTCGCGATGTCCTTGCGGCCTTTGGCCGGCAGGAACAGCACGTCGCCACGGAGCAGCTGGTTGGGATTCCTGCGCGCGGCGCGGAGCTCGGCGTTGCGGCCGTCGTCCCACAGCGTCTTCCACAGGTAGCCGTTGGTCTTGGCGATCGAGGCCAGGCTCTCGCCTTCGGCGACGGTGTGGGAGGTGCCGGCGGGATCGGTCATTGCGTGGGTCCTGTCGGTGCCGCGACGCCATCCACCCGGCGCGGATGCCGCCGCTCGTGGCCCGGCCATGGTCGGGCCTGGCGCGCGCCGTCGCGATACGCCGTGCGCACTAGCCGGGCGACGGCGCCGGCGGGACGGGATATGGCGAACTGCATAGCGGCGCGCGGCACGCGCAGGGGGCGCCGGCACGCACCGGTCAGCGCGGCGCGCCGCTCGTTTCCCGGAACAGGTACAGGTCTGCCCAGGTGCAGGCGTCGACCCGTCGCGACGGCACCGGCTCGCGCAGGGACCAGGGCGCGAACTCGGTGCAGGTCCGGAAGCCCAGCACGTTGTCGCGCAGCAAGGCATCGGTGGGCTGGAACGTGGGCTCGACCTTGTGGCGGCTGCCGACGTCGTAGTCGACGTAGACGTTGCCGGCCGGATTGGCCTTGGACAGCGCGGCCGGCGCGCGTGCGAGCGGAAACCGGTTCTGGCGCGACTGCCGGTCGACGTTGAAATCGTTCACCGGGAAATTGCTGCCGACGCAGGCGACGCCGACCAGGTCGCGGAAGAACCAGAAGAAGGCGGCATTGAGGTCGTACCACCAGAACTTGTCGTAGCTCGACGCGTTGAGCGGATCGCCCGCGAAGTCGTAGCCCAGCGCCTTGAGGGCCGCGAGCAGCCTCGGGCTCGGGCGGTGCCCGTTGATGCGCCACACGTCGGTGTACAGGTCGCAGAGCCGGTCGGCGATGTCGCTGGGCCAGTTGTAGTTCCGGAACAGCATCCAGCAGCCGACGGTGTTGATCACGCCGTGCAGGGTGTTGCCGGGCATCACGTCCTGGCCGTTGGGACGCAGGATGCGGTTGTAGAGCACGCCGTGGCTGGCCGCCGATGGCGCGCAGCAG
>DATINB010000020.1:0-3855 GCA_035474775.1 Luteimonas sp. | reverse complement strand
TGGGGCACGCATGCGCATGCCTTCGCGCGGCCCCTGCACTGGCTGGTGATGCTGCTCGGCGACGACGTGGTCGAGGCTACCCTGTTCGGCGTGCGCGCCGACCGCATGAGCCGCGGCCACCGTTTCATGCACGACAAGACGGTGTGGATCGCGCGCCCGGACGAGTACGTGGAGGCGTTGCGGGCGGCGAAGGTGCTGGTCGATCCCGACGCGCGCCGCGCGTGCATCGTCGACGGCGTCAATGCCGCCGCGGAGCGGGCCGGGGGCACCGCGCGCATCGACCCCGACAACCTGGCCCAGGTCGAATGCCTGGTCGAATGGCCGTACGCGGTGCTGTGCTCGTTCGAAGCGGATTTCCTGGAGGTGCCGCACGAGGCGCTGGTGGCGACCATGGAAACCAACCAGAAATTCTTCCCGGTGCTGGATGCCGCCGGTGCACTGGATCGGCATTTCGTCGGCGTGGCCAACATCGCGCCCGCCGACGACGGCCGCATCCGCCAGGGCTACGAGCGCGTGATCCGCCCGCGCTTCTCGGATGCACGGTTCTTCTTCGTGGAGGACAGGAAGCAGGGCCTGGCCTCGATGCAGGCGGGCCTTGCGCAGGTCACCTACCAGGCCAGGCTCGGCAGCGTGGCCGACAAGACGGCGCGGGTGGCGACACTGGCCGCGGCGATCGCGCCCCGGGTGGGCGTGGATGCCGCGCTCGCACAGCGCGCCGCCGCGGTGTCCAAGGCCGACCTGCAGTCGCGCCTGGTCAACGAGTTCCCGGAACTGCAGGGCATCGCGGGTCGCCACTACGCCATGCTGGATGCGGGCCTGCTCGACCTGGGCCACGACCGGCGCCATGCGCTGGCGCTGGCCATCGACGAGGCCTACCAGCCGCGTGTCGCCGGCGATGCCATCGCCACCTCGGCACTGGGCAAGGTGCTCGCGATCGCCGAGCGCCTGGACACGCTGGCCGGCGGGTTCGCCGCCGGGTTGAAACCGACCGGCAACAAGGACCCGTTCGCGCTGCGCCGCACTGCGCTGGGCCTGGCGCGCACGCTGATCGAAGGCGGACTGGAGCTGGACCTGCGCGACCTGCTGGTCGACGCGGTGCAGGGTGCGGCCGAGGCGATCGCCCTCAGCGCCCTGCGCGCCAAGGTATCCGCGGCCGACGAGGCGCGATCCCGGGGCGTGGCCGTGGACGGCGGCCAATCGGTCGCGCGATCGACGTCGCTCGAGCAGTCCGAGGAGCTGTACGACTTCATCCTCGACCGCCTGCGCGGCTACTACGCCGAGCGCGACGTGTCCGCCGGGCAGTTCAATGCCGTGGCGGCGCTCCGCCCGCGGTCGCTGTACGACTTCGATCGCCGGCTCGACGCGCTGGCCGCGTTCGCCGCGCTGCCGGATGCCGAGGCACTTTCGGCGGCCGACAAGCGCATCCGCAACATCCTGCGCAAGGCCGAGGGTGTGGTTCCCGATTCCGTCGATGCGACGCTGCTGCAGGAGCCCGCGGAGCAGGCGCTGGCGGACGCCGTGGATGCCCTGTACGCGGACACCGACGCGGCGTTGCACGCGGGCGACTACTCCGGCGTGCTGGCCCGGCTGGCCCTGCTGCGACCGCAGGTGGATGGCTTCTTCGACGCGGTGATGGTGAACGTCGAGGACGCGGCGCTGCGCAGCAACCGGCTGGCGTTGCTCGCCCGCCTGGCCAGCCGGATGGGCAGCGTCGCGGCCATCGGGCAGCTGTCCGGCTGAGAGGCGTCCGCGCGGCCAGGCCGGGCGCTCACGTCGCTGCAGGCGCAGTGGGCGTGGCCACGGATGCCTTGTCCGGAAGCTCGAACAGGTCCTGGAACCGCAGTGCAGCGGCGCGGTCGCCGGCCAGCGTGATGGCGCCGTCGGTCTCCAGGGCCTGCAGCGGCCGCTTGCCGTAGACGAACGCGGCCATGGCCTCCGGCGTGGCCCGGAACACGACGTCGGCACCGGCCACGTCGCCCCTGGCGGCCGTGAGCGCCTGCCCGGCGATGCGCACGTGGAAGCTCTGGTCGCCGAACACGAAGCCGACCGTCATGGCCACGCCGCCGGCGGCCCCGGCCCTGAACATGGTCCGCAACGACAGCATCAGCGAGCTTTCGGACAGCGGGAGGCGGGGGTCATGGTCCGGCGAGCGCGCCGCCCACCGCCCGAGGACCATCAGCAGCGCGTCCGCCTCGTAGCCCCAGGCGGTCAGCCCGTAGACCTGCACTGCGGCCGGCGGCGGCAGCCGGCTGCGCACCACCAGGCCGTGGCCTTCCAGCGTCTCCAGGCGCTGGCTGAGCACGTTGGCGCTCAGGCCCGGCAACGAGGTGCGGATGTCGCCGAACCGGCGCGGGCCGAACATGAGTTCGCGCAGGATCAGCAGCGACCAGCGCTCGCCCACCAGCTCCAGCGCGTGGGCCGTGCCACAGGCATCGTCGTACCAGCGCCGCGCGGGCGGGTCGGACTGCGTACTGGTTATCTTTTTTGACTCCATGGTTGACAATGATAACCTGCCTACGTAGCGTGCGACGTCACGGCTGCTTCCCACGCACCGGTCGCGCCGCAGGGCGGGCATCGCCGCCGGCTGCCACCGCCCACGCACCCACAGGAACCCCGCATGCCCCGGATGCTCTTCGTCAACCTGCCGGTCGCCGACCTGCCACGCGCCATCGCCTTCTACGAGGCGGTCGGTGCCACCCGCAATCCGCAGTTCAGCGACGACACCGCCGCCTGCATGGTGGTCTCCGAGACGATCTTCGTGATGTTGCTGACCCATGCCAAGTTCAGCTCGTTCACGTCGCGACCGATCGGCGGCCGCGACAGCGTGCACGCCCTCCTGTGCCTCTCCTGCGACAGCCGCGATGCCGTCCTGGCGCAGCTCGATGCCGCGGTGAATGCCGGCGGAAGGCCCGATCCGACACCGGAGCAGGACCACGGCTTCATGTACGGCCGCAGTTACGAGGACCCGGACGGCCACATCTGGGAAATCATGTGGATGGACCCGGCCGCCATGGCGTCCGCATCGCCGCCCGCACACGCCTGACCCCTGGCCCGTCGCCACCGCCCGCCGCCCTCTGGAGTGCGCATGTCCACCGACCTCGCGCTGCGCGTCACCCGCCACATCGCCGCCCCGCCGGAGGCGGTCTGGACCGCCTACGTCGAGCGCACGACCGAGTGGTTCACGCCGCGCCCCTGGAGCACGCCCGCGGTCGATTTCGACCTGCGACCCGGCGGTCGCGCCAACGTCACCATGGCCGCGCCCGACGGCACCACCGTCGCCTACCAGGGCGTCTTCCTCGAGGTGGTGCCGAACCGGCGCCTGGTGTCGACCGGGGCGATGACCGAAGGCTGGCACCCGCAGGCGGGCGACATGCCGTTCGTGCGCATCGACACCTTCGAGCCGGAGGGCGACGGCACGCGCTATACCGCCGAGGCCCGCCACTGGGATTCCGGAGTCGCCGCCCGCCATCGCGACATGGGCTTCGATACGGGCTGGGGCGCCGCGGCAGACCAGCTCGCAGCACTGGTCGAGACCCGTTGACCCCCTCCCCCATCCACCCGCGCAGACGCGCCCGCACCATTGCATTCCCAAGGAGATCCGCATGCCATTCCTCGACATCACCGTGATCCCGGTCCCGACCGCCAACAAGACCGCGTACCTCGATCATTCGCGCCTGACCACCCCGTTCTTCAAGGAGCACGGCGCCACGTCCGTGACCGAGTGCTGGGGTGAGGACATACCGGACGGCAAGCTGACCGATTTCCGGAAGGCGGTCGACCTCCGGGACGGCGAGACCGTGGCCGTCGGCTGGATCAGCTGGCCGGATCGCGCCACGCGCGATGCCGCCTGGGACA
>DATINB010000019.1:0-2544 GCA_035474775.1 Luteimonas sp. | reverse complement strand
CGCTGGCTGCGCTGCCGCACCTGCGCCGTGACGGCGGCGCACTGATCAACGTCGGCAGCGAAGTCTCCGACGCGGTCGTGCCGCTGCAGGGCATGTATTCGGCCAGCAAGCACGCGGTGAAGGGGTTCACCGACGCCCTTCGCGTCGAAGTGGAACGCGTGGAAAAGGCCAACGTGTCGATCACGCTGATCCAGCCGACCGCCGTGGACACGCCGTTTCCGCAGCATGCGCGCAACTACATGGCGCAGGAACCGAAACTGCCCACGCCGATGATCGATCCGATGCAGGTCGCCGATGCCATCCTGGAAGCGGCGACCACGGGCGGCCGCGATGTGCGCGTGGGCGCGATGGCGCGCATGAACGTGACCCTGAGCCGGGTGATGCCGGCGCTGGCCGATCGCATGTCGGCGATGCAGGCGGGCCGTCAGCAGGAGGACCGTGCACCGCGCAACCCCCAGGGCACCCTGTATGCACCCGGCGAAAGCGGACGCATCCACGGCGAGGGTGCGACCAGCCGATGACGCAAGACCGGCCTCGCCTGGCGTCCCGCCATGCCGGGCCGGCCGGGGCAGATCCTCGTCAGTGGGCTGCGCGGCCCTGTGTCAGCGCATGCAGGATGCGCAGGTCCTGGTCATCGAGCGCGGCCGACGCATCGCCTCGATAGCGCATCCGGAACGCCCGCGTCGCTGCCGCGGGTTCATCGGTGGCGTAGCCCAGTTCACGCATCGCCTGCAGCGGATCGAATCCCGGTGGGGCCGGGCCGGCCTTGTCATCCGGCCACGTGCCGAAGCCGGCGTCGAAGAGCTGCTTCCATGGAAACAACGGGCCCGGGTCGATCTTGCGCGTCGGCGCCATGTCGGAGTGCCCGATCACATGCGTCCGCGGAATGCCCAGGCGCGTGCACAGGTCATCGAGCAGTCGCAACAGCGTGTCGATCTGTGCCGCGGAAAACGGTTCGCGACCGTTGTTGTCGAGTTCGATGCCGATCGAGGCCGAGTTGACGTCGCTGATGGTGCCCCAGCGTCCGCTGCCGGCATGCCAGGCACGGGCCTCGTCCGCGACCAGCTGGTACAGCGCGCCGTCGTCGCCGATGAGGTAGTGCGAGCTCACCCGGCCGCCACTGTTGGCGGTGCGCAGGGTCAGCAGGCTCTGTGCAACCGACTCCTGCTCGGTGTAATGCACCACGATCAGCGTCGCCCGGCGTGCGTTGTGGTTGGGCGACGGCACCCACTGTGCCAGCGGATTGCGCACCGGCGCCTGCGCGCACGCGGTGAGCAGCGTGGCGATCGCGAGCGGAAGCAGCAGTGACCGGGCCATGCCGGCATTGCACCGGCTGCATGCGCCGATTGCAAGGTCGGCACCGGCCGTCACGATCGGCCCGGCGCAGGCCCGGCGACGGATCGGCGACGGGATCGACGGGCGCGCCGCGTTGCTCAACTCCCGTAGGCGGTTTCCCCGTGGGTGCTGATGTCGAGCCCTTCGCGTTCCGCATCCTCGCCGACGCGGAGGCCGAAGGCCTTGCCGGCGACCGCGAACCCGATGGCGGAAACCAGCGCGATCCAGACCACGGTCACCGCGACGCCCAGCGCCTGCGTCCCGAGCTGCGCCAGCATGTCGTAGCCGTCGCGCCCGGTGCCGCCCAGCCCGGGTGCGGTGAACACCGCGGTCAGCAGCGCGCCGACGATCCCGCCGATGCCGTGCACGCCGAACACGTCCAGGCTGTCGTCCGCGCCCAGCATCCGCTTCAGCCCGGTCACACCCCACACGCAGGCGACGCCGGCGACGGCGCCGATCACGATCGCTCCGAACGGGCCGACGGTGCCCGCCGCCGGTGTCACGCCGACCAGCCCCGCCACCGCACCCGAGGCCACGCCCAGCGCCGACAGCGTGCCCTTGGTGGCCTTTTCGGTGGCGCCCCAGACCAGGATCGCGGCCGCGCTGGCCAGCAGCGTGTTGAGGAACGCCAGCGCTGCCGTGGCGTTGGCCTCCAGCGCGGAGCCGGCGTTGAAGCCGAACCAGCCCACCCACAGCAGCGCGGCACCCACGAAGGTGAGCGTCAGGTCATGCGGCTTCAGAGCCTCGCGCCCATGGCCGACGCGCCGGCCCACGAACCACGCGCCGACCAGCCCGGCCACCCCGGCATTGATGTGCACCACGGTGCCGCCGGCGAAGTCGAGTGCGCCACGCGCGAGCAGGAAGCCCTGCGGGGCCCACACCATGTGCGCGATCGGCAGGTAGCCGAACGTGAACCAGAGTGCGGCGAACAGCAGCACGGCCGCATAGCGCGCGCGCTCGGCGAACGCCCCGACGATCAATGCACCGGTGATGCCGGCGAACGTGGCCTGGAACGCCACGAACGCGTACTCCGGCAGCTTCACGCCTGCGGAAAAGGTATCGGCCAGCGTGTCGACGCCGACCCCGCGCAGCAACGCCTTGTCGAGGCTGCCGATGAACGCACCGCCGCCGGCGAAGGCCAGGCTGTAGCCGTACGCCACCCACAGGATGACCAGCAGCGAGAACACCGTGGCCACCTGGATCAGCACC
>DATINB010000018.1:0-5324 GCA_035474775.1 Luteimonas sp. | reverse complement strand
CGGCCTGACCGCGAGGAAGACGCTGCCGGCGCGGGTGTCGTAGTAGGGCGCCGCCGCGGCGCGTTGCAGCGCTGACGCGTAAGCGGACCGATCGTTGTCCAGCCTGGCCTGCTGCATGTGCTGCATCCACACCGACGCATTGCCGCCGTCGGCTTCGGCCAGCCGCCGGAGTGCCCGATGCCGGTCGCACCCGTCCTCGGCCCGGCATCGCATCGCGCTGGCCCACGCCAGGTCGACGTCGTGCGGCCAACGTTCGCGTGCGGCGTGGAAGGCGTCCCCCGACCGATCGGGCACGCCACTGCGCGGGTCGAGCAGGTTCGACAGCAGGGCATGCGCCAGCGCCTCGCGGGGCGATGCGCCGGGCTGCAGGCCGTCGCGAGCGTGCCGCAGCTGGCGCTGTCGCTCGGACGTGCAACGGGCCTGCCCCGGGGTCTGGGCAGGCACCTGCGAGGACGGCGCGGCCACGCCCGCAGCCCGGGCTTCGCCATCCGACGCGGCGATGGGGCGACGCGCCCGGGTGGCCGGTGCGATCCCGCCGCGCGCGGTCGAAACCGGGTCAGCCGGTATCAGCGCCGCGGTCGATGCGCTCCCACCGCATCCGCGGAGGGCACCCAGAGCGCCGGCGATCGAGACCAGGATCGCCAGCAGCAGCCATCGCCCGTGCGTCCGCATGCGCCCTCCCTGGCGTGGTGTCCCGCGATCAGGCCGCGCGCAGCGCCGCCAGCACCATCAGCGTCACCACGCAAATCAGCCCACCGAGCCACACCAGGCTGCGGAAGCGCGGCTTGTTGAAGACGTAGAACAGGCCATGCAGTACCCGGAATGCGACGAAGGCGACCGCGAGCGAGGCGATGCGCGCGGGCTCCACGTCCGCGAGCTGCGCCATCAGCACCGCCGCCGCGAACGGCGCGAAGGCCTCGAACGCGTTCTCGTGCGCGGCGTGCGCACGGCGCACGCGGGGCTGTTCCTGTTTCGTCAGCCACGCCCGCGGATCGGCGTTGTCGTAACGCTGGCCGCCCCCCTTGGCGATGGCGACCCAGACATAGGGCAGCAGCGCCGCGACCAGGATGCACAGGTAGGCGATCGTCACGGTGCGGAGCCGGTGGCCGGCACGGGTGCCGGTCGGGTCTGGACGCGCGCCGACAGCGACGCCTCGCGCGCGGCGCGGAACGGGTTGCCCGCGTTCCACTGCGGCCAGCGATCGCCGTCGGCCAGCGTGCGGCCGACGCCGTACAGCGCATCCAGGTCCTGCAGCACGCCGGCGAAGTCCCAACCGGCGTCGAATTCGTCGGCAGGCTTGTGGTAGCGGTCTGTGGTGTAGGCCTTGCCGGCCGCTTCGCCGGCCGCGCGGCCGCCTGACACCAGGTCGTCACCGCCCTTCGCATACAGGGCCGGCACGCCGGCCTTGGCGAAGTTGAAATGGTCGGAGCGGAAATAGAACCCACCGGCCGGATTGGTCTCCGCCACCAGCGTGCGCTGCTGCGGCCCGGTGAAGGTCGCCAGGATGTCCTCGAGCTCCGAGTTGCCCTTGCCGACCACCACCATGTCGCGTGCGGCACCGGCGACGCTCATGGCATCCAGGTTGACCACCGCGACCGTCTTCGCCAGCGGGAACGCGGGATGGGCCACGTGGTACTTCGATCCGAGCAGGCCCGACTCCTCCAGCGTCACCGCCAGGAACACCAGCGAACGCTTCGGCCTGGGCGTGGCGGTGGCGAACTTCTCCGCGATCTCGATGATGCCGGCCACGCCGGTCGCGTTGTCGATGGCGCCGTTGTAGATCCGGTCTTCGCTCGCGTCGGCCCCGGCGGCGGCACCCTGTGCTTCGCCGCCAGGGTCGCCTTCGTGCCGACCGAGATGGTCCCAGTGCGCCATGTAGACGATGGCCTCCTCGGGGCGGCCGTCGCCCGGCAATACGCCGACCACGTTGCGCGACGATTTCTCGGCCACGGTGCTCTTCAGGTCGACCGACAGGGTCGCCTGCATCGGCCTCGCCTTGAAGCCGCGCTTGCCGGCGGCGGCATACATCGCGTCGAGATCCATGCCGCTCTCGGCGAACAGTGCGCGCGCCGCATCGGCCGTCAGCCAGCCCTGCACCGGAAGCCGCGGCTCCGGGTCGTCGGCCGCGCGCAGGTCGAACTGCGCGCCCGACCACGAGTTCTCCACCACGTCCCAGCCGTAGGCGGCGCCTTCGGTGTCGTGGACGATCAGCGCGGCCGCGGCGCCCTTGCGCGCCGCTTCCTCGAACTTGTAGGTCCAGCGCCCGTAGTAGGTCATGCGCCGGCCCTCGAAGAGACCGTCGTCGCCGGCATGGAACCCCGGGTCGTTGACCAGGATCACCACCGTCTTGCCGCGCACGTCGAGGCCGGCGTAGTCGTTCCAGCCCTGCTCGGGCGCATCCACGCCGTAGCCGACGAACACCAGCTCGCTGTCGGCCACCTTCACCTCGGGCTGTCCGCTGCGGGTGCCGATCACCATGTCGCGGCCGAAGGCGAGCTCGCGTGGCGTGCCGGCGACCTGCAGCCGCAGGCGGGTGGCCGGATCGGCCGTGGTCTCGGTCATCGGCACGGTCTGGAAGAAGGTGCCGTCGTCGCCGCCGGGCTGCAGCCCGATGCGCGCGTACTGGGCGCGGATGTACTCGACCGTGCGCGTCTCACCCTCGGATCCGGGTGCCCGGCCTTCGAATGCATCCGACGACAGCGTGCGCACCAGCTCGGCGAAGTCGCCGGCGGCGATGCCGGGCACGAATGCATGCGGGGCGTCCGCCGCAGCGACCGCAGCTGCGGTGCCGGCGCCAGCGCCCGTGCCCGGCGCGGCCTGTTCGCGGTTGCAGCCGGCCAGCGCGAGCGCGATCGCGGCGCCGAGCAGGAGGTGTCTGGGCATGGAGAACTCCTCGGGAAATGGAACCGCCCCGAGTCTAGCGCGCAGCGTCACTCCGGCGGCGCGGTGGTTCCCGCGTAGCGCACCGCGGTGGCGCCGCTGACCGCGCCGATGCGCGCACTCTCGTGCACGTACAGCGTCACCTCGCGCTCGAACACCAGCGCGCCGTCCACGGCCGCGCCCGGCCCGACGATGACGCGCGGCGTGCGTCGCGAAAAGGTCACCGGCATCCACTTCGAGGTCGGCTTGTGCACGCGCAGGCCGCCGTGGACATGCGAGCGCAGGCCCACCGTGACGTCGCCGTTGACGGTTTCCAGACCGCCCTGGACCTCGGTGGCGACCAGCCCGATCGCGCCGTTCACGGTGACGACGTCGCCGCCGATGCGTCCGCCACGATCGACGAAGATGCTGCCGTTGACGGTTTCGACGTCGCCGTCGAGCACCGCGCCGGTCCCCACGCGGATGGCGCCGTTCACGGTGCCCAGTGCGCGTGCGCGGACATCGTCGCCGGCGCGGATGCCGCCGTTGACCGTCTCGACGCCCTGGGCGCTGGCACCGTCCTCGATGGTGATGCTTCCGTTGACGGTACTGAGGCTGCCGTGCGCCTCGCCGGCCTTGGCGGTGATCGCGCCATTGACCTTGTCGACATCGCGCGCGCCCTGGGCGTGGGTCGGCGCGGCGGCCAGGGCCAGCAGGGGCCCGAGGAGGAACAGGGGAAAACGGATGCGTGGCATGTGCACACCTGGCAGGAGGAAGGGCACTGCCCGCACCGGGCAGGCGGGGCCAGTGTGCCGGTGGTTGGATACAATCGCATCTGTCCATGGTCACAGGGCCGATCGACGTGCCAGAAGCCGCTGCAACGTCCCGCCCCGCCGGCACCCGGCCCGTGGTCCTGCTGATCCTCGACGGCTGGGGTTACCGCACCGATCCGCGCGACAACGCCCTGGCGCTGGCCGACATCCCGCACTGGCGCCGCCTGCACGCCAACCACCCCACCACGCTGGTGCACACCGAGGGGCAGTTCGTCGGCCTGCCCGACGGGCAGATGGGCAACTCCGAGGTGGGGCACATGAACATCGGTGCCGGACGGGTCGTCTACCAGGACCTGACCCGGATCGACGCGGCGGTGTCCGACGGCAGCTTCTTCGACAACGCGGAACTGCTCGCGGCGTGCCACGCGGTGCGCGATGGCGCCACGCTGCACGTGCTCGGGATGCTGTCGCCAGGCGGCGTGCACAGCCACGAGTCGCATATCCACGCGATGCTGGAACTCACCGCGCGCGCGGGCGTGCACAAGGTGGCGGTGCACGCCTTCACCGATGGCCGCGACATGCCGCCACGCTCCGCGGAACCCAGCCTGCGCGCGCTGCAGGCCGCCTGCGTGGCCCACGGCCATGCGCGCATCCACAGCGTGGGCGGGCGCTACTACGCCATGGACCGCGACAATCGCTGGGAGCGCGTCCGGCAGGCATGGGATGCCATCGTCGAGGCACGTGCGGACCACCACGCGGCCGATGCCCTGGCGGCGCTGGCCGCGGCCTACGCGCGGGGCGAGAACGACGAATTCGTGCTGCCCACGGTGCTGGACGGCGCCACGCCGATGCGCGACGGCGACGCGGTGGTGTTCATGAATTTCCGGTCCGACCGCGCCCGCCAGTTGTCCGCCGCATTCGTCGCCCCGGACTTCGGCGTGGCCGGTGGCCACGGTTTCGATGCCCGGCGACCGCGACTCGCCCGCTTCACCTCGTTGACCGAGTACGACCATGCGCTGCCGGCCGCGGTGGCATTCGCCGCCGACGACCTCCGCCATACGCTGGGCGAGACCCTGGCCGCGCATGGCCTGGCGCAGCTGCGCATCGCCGAGACCGAGAAGTACGCGCACGTGACGTTCTTCTTCAATGGCGGCCGCGAGGAGCCGTTCGCCGGCGAGGAACGCATCCTGGTGCCCAGCCCCAAGGTCGCCACCTACGACCTCCAGCCGGAAATGAGCTGCCCGGAGGTCACCGCGCGTCTGGTCGAGGCCATCGACAGCGGCCGCTTCGATGCGGTGATCTGCAATTTCGCCAACCCGGACATGGTGGGCCACACCGGCAACCTGCAGGCGGCGATCCGCGCGGTGGAAGCGGTGGACGCCGCGCTGGGGGCGGTGGATGCCGCGGTGCGCGCCGCCGGCGGCGACATGCTGGTCACCGCCGACCACGGCAACGTCGAGATGATGCGCGATCCGGCGACCGGTGCGCCGCACACCTCGCACACCGTGGGGCCGGTCGAACTGATCTACGTCGGCGGGCGGCGCGACGTGGTGTTGCGCCGGCACGGTGCGTTGCGCGACCTCGCGCCCACCATCCTCGACCTGCTGGGTGTCGACAAGCCGGTGGAGATGACCGGCAGCAGCCTGCTGGCGTGAGCCGCATGCGGACGCGGTGGCGGCCGGTCTGGCTGAT
>DATINB010000017.1:0-3785 GCA_035474775.1 Luteimonas sp. | reverse complement strand
CGGTGAGCTGGTAGCCGGTGTAGCGGTAGGCGAGCGTGGGATTGACGAACCAGCTGGCGCCTTCGAGCGGCATCGACACGTAGGGCTTCAGGTCGATCCGCGACCCGCCCGGGCGCGACGCCGGGTCGACGTGGTCGAAGCGGCTCAGGTCCGCGCTGACGCCGGCCTCGAACAGGCGCCCGACCGGCTGCGCCCAGTTGGCGTACAGCCGTGGCATGCGGTTGTAGGGCAGGTTGGACTCGTTGAGGAGGTAGTCGCCCAGCTGCCAGTAGTCGGCCTGTACCCCGGCGTCCCAGTGCCGACCGCGTCCGTACACGCCGATGTCGCTGCGCTGCGAGTACGCCGCCAGCCCACTCAGCGAATTGCTGAAATCCTCGCCGTAGCGCGGGTCGCTGGTCCAGTTCAGGCTGGTGCGCGCCTGCCAGGTCGGGTCGAGGTTCTGGTAGGCGTTGAAGCGGAACAGGCCGCGGTCGTCCTTGCGGCGGTTCGCGACGATCGGCACCTCGATGATCTCTTCCGCGCGCTCGTCGTCGACCAGCCCGTCGGACTTGAGGAATTCGAGGTCGAGCGTGCCCGCGCCGCCCTCGCGGAGGTACCGGAACTCGCCGCCGAGCAGCAGGCCGCGATTGCTCATGTAGCGCGGTTCCAGCGTCGCGTCGTAATTGGGTGCCAGGTTCAGGTAGATCGGCTGCTTCCAGTCGAACCCGTTGCGGCTGGACAGCCCGACCTGCGGATAGAGCAGGCCGGTCTTGCGTCGGCTGTCGGTCGGGAAGGCGAAGATCGGCACGTACAGGATCGGCACCCGGCCGACCCGCAGCACCGCGTTGCGGGCCACGCCCATGCCTTCGTCGTTGTCGATGTCGATGCGCTGCGCGCGCAGCTCCCACCAGCGGCTGCTCGGCGGGCAGGTGGAGTAGGTGGAGCCGTACAGCGCGCCCACCGCGCCCTTCATCTCGATGCGGTCCGCGCCGCCGTTGCCGCGACGCTCGGTGAGCTGGTACCGGACCTTGTCGACGCGGTGGGTATCGGCGCTCTGGTCGCCTTCCAGGCGCTCGGCCTGCAGGCGCATGCCGGCGTCCTGGTAGCGCACCGCACCGCTCGCCACGTAGGTGCTGGTCAGGTTGTCGTAGGCCAGGTTGTCGGCGCCCAGGAACTGGTCGCCGCGACGGAGGGTGACGTTGCCGTTGTACTGCACGTTCTCGCCGTCGACGCCGGCGAGGGTGTCGCCGGTGATGTTGGTCGGCTGTTCGGCGCGCTGTTCGGGCGTACCGACCGGCGCCTGTGCATCCGCGAAGACCGGCACCGAATCCTCGACCGGGCACAGGCCCCAGTCCGGCTCACGGTCCTGCGCCTGGGCCATTCCCTGCGCGGCGAGCGAACAGGCGATGCACAGCGGCAGCGGAAGCAGGCGGAGAGCTGTGCGCACGCGGGTGTCCGGGGGGGCTGAAAGCGGCCGACAGCTTGCCGCATCGACCCCCGGGCGGCAATGCGGCCGCGGCCGCGCCGTGTCCGCGATTCAGTGGCCGCGCAGCGCGGAGACGTGTGCGACCGAACATTCCCGCAGCGCCTGCAGGTCGTACCCGCCCTCCAGCATGGACACCAGCCGGCCCTGCGCGTGGCGGCGGGCGATGGCGAGCAACGCGCCGGTGAGCCACGCGAAATCGACCGCGTCGAGCTGCAACTGGGCCAGCGGATCGCGCCAATGGGCGTCGAACCCGGCCGAGACCAGCACGAGCTGCGGCTCGAACGCCTGCAGCGAAGGCAGCAGGGTGTCCTCCCAGGCCTCGCGGAAGCGGCGACTGCCGGTGCCGGGCGGCAGCGCGACATTGAAGATGTTGCCGACGCCGCGTTCGTCGGGATGCCCGGAATCCGGGTACAGCGGCATCTGGTGCGAGCTGAGGTACTGCACGCGCGCGTCCTGCTCGAAGATCGCCTGGGTGCCATTGCCGTGGTGGACGTCGAAGTCGACGACCGCGACCCGCGCCAGGCCATGCCCGTCGAGTGCGTGCGCGGCCGCGACCGCGATGCTGTTGAACAAACAGAAGCCCATCGCATCCCCGCGCGTGGCGTGGTGGCCGGGCGGCCGCACCGCGCAGAACGCCACCGCCTCGCCGCCGCCGAGCACGCAATCCACGGCGGCAATGCCGGCGCCCGCCGCGCGCAGGGCGGCTTCCGCCGACGCTGGCGACAGCACGGTGTCCGGGTCCAGCTGCACGCGGGCGGCGGGCTGCGTTTCCAGAACGGCTTCGAGCAGTGCGGCGCTGTGCACCCGCAACAGCTGGCCACGGGTCGCGCGTGGCGCCTCGCGCCAGTCCAGCCCGTCGACGCCGTCGCGCAGGGCCTCGACCACCGCTCCCAGCCGTTGCGGCCGCTCGGCATGGCCCGGCCCGGTGTCGTGGGCCAGGCACGCGGGATGGGTGAACACCGGGATCGGCATGTGCATGCGGTGGCGTCCGGTTGCCGGGCTCAGCGTGTCCGCCGCTCGTGGTGCCACAACACCTCGCCGTGGCCACCGTCGCGGGCCAGCACCCGGGCCAGCACGAACAGGAGGTCGGAAAGTCGATTGAGGTAGTGGACCGCCTGCGGGCGCACGGCCTCCACGCGCGACAGCGACACCACCTCGCGTTCGGCGCGCCGGACCACGGTGCGCGCCACGTGGCAGCGCGCGGCGGCTTCGCCGCCTCCGGGCAGGATGAAGTCCCTGAGCGGCGGCAGCGGCGCGTTGAAGCGGTCGAGGTGGGTCTCCAGGCGGGTGATGTCGTCGTCGTGGATCGCCGCATGCCCGGGGATGCACAGCTCGCCGCCGAGGTCGAAGAGCTGGTGCTGGACCGCCGTCAGCAGCTCGTGCATGGCGGGCTCGATGCCCGACGCCAGCAGCAGGCCGATCGCCGAGTTGGCTTCGTCGACCGTGCCGTAGGCGGTCACCCGCAGCGAATCCTTGTCGACGCGGGTGCCGTCGCCCAGGCCGGTGCTCCCGTCGTCGCCGGTGCGGGTGTAGATCTTCGACAGGCGGTTGCCCATGGGCCTCGGTCAGCGCGCCCGGACGGTCGGCGATGCCGGCACGCCGGACCTGGCCGCCACCAGGTGCGCGGCCGTGGCGGCGGCGACATACAGCGTGGCCACGCGCAGGTACGGCGGCAGCCAGTCGGTGTAGTTCTGCCACCAGCCCGCCATGCTCGGCTCGGCGACGCTGGCGCTGATCCAGTAGAAGCTGCCCTGCGCCACCAGGTGGCACGCGGCCACCGAAACCGGCAGCGCGATGGCGAGCAGGCCCAGCTCGCGCCAGGCGGCGGCACGGTACCGACTGCGCAGCCAGGCGCCACCGCCCCAGAGCAGGGCATGTGCCGGCGCCAGGCACCAGTAAGCCGGCGACACGCAGTAGTGCTGCCAGAAGCTCACGCCCTGGGCGCTCACCACCAGGACGTCGATCACCACCGCCAGCGCCATCAGCGCCGGCAGCGCCCAGCGCGTCCATTCGCGCAGGTAGAACCCGGCGACGAAGAACACCGCCCACGAGGCATCCGGGATGGCGCCGAAATGATGGATGCGCGTCATGGCCATCAGCACGGCGAGCGCGGCGAGTACGGTGGCGCGCTGGGCGGTGGTGGTGTTCATGCGGATGGGCTCCGGTGCTGCGTGCGGTGTTCGGACGGCATTCTAGCGGACCCACCGCCGCTGGCGGCCGTGGCAGCCCCGGTATCATCCGCGGCATGCCCGATCCCGTGCGCTGCACCCCGAGCCCGATCCGATGAATCCGCTGCCATGAGGCCGGTCCGATGAGTTCG
>DATINB010000016.1:0-2371 GCA_035474775.1 Luteimonas sp. | reverse complement strand
CCGTCCAGCGGCGCCGGGGCCAGCATGCACGGCGCACCGAGCGCGGCCCGCCACAGGATCCTGCCCGCCGCCACGTCGCCGGCGCGCCGCGTGTTGATCGCATAGACATCGCCGTTGCTGGTCGCGGCGACCAGCGCGTCGAAGCGCGCGCCACGATGCTCGCCACCGCGGATGTCGAGCGCGGGGACGAACAGCGGGCTGGCGTAGAGCCGCGGAGGGTGTCTGGAATGGGACGCGAACCGGGGCGACGACCAGACCTCGCCGAACTGCGGCCCGAGCAGCGTCCGCTCGGGCGCGCCTGCGTCCACCAGCCATCCGCCGCGCGCCGCCCCGCCGTGGAAGCCGATGTGGCCGCCCGTTGCACCCGGCGCAGCAGCCGATCGGCCATTGCCGCGCGTGGCTGCCGAAGGTGCGGCGGGCGGACCGGGTGGCGGCGTCGCCGGGACCGGCAGGCCGGCGGTCCACAGGACCGCATTGCGCAGCAGCGTGCGCAGTGCAGGCACGTCGAACGCGGCCGTGAAGTGCATTCCGGTGAACCCGAACGCACGTCCGCCGCCGGGGCGGGTGAATCGCCACGCGACATCGACCGCCTCCGCACGCGCCTCCACCAGGTGCCGGCCATCGCGGAACTGGGGGTGCAGCGTGGCCTCCAGCACCGGCTCGAACCGGCCCGCGCCGCCCATGCGCTCGAGCGTCGGATAGAACTCGTCTCGGTAGGCGATCGGCTGTCCGGCACCGCGCGCAAGGTCGCCCGCGCCCGCGGTGAAGCGGAGGGTCGCGTACTCGGTGGTGCGGTCGCGCAAGCCCCGGCGGACCGCACCCAGCCAGCCACCGATGCCAAGGTCGTCGCCGGCCGTGGCCGTGGACGCCTGGTGCAGCGCCACCACCCCCATGCCGCGCGCGACGGCGGCGTCGAACACCGCGCGCCGCGCACCGTCGTGCAGCGGATGCCGCGTGTCGCCTTCGAAGTACAGCACCGCCGTGGCCGCGTCCTCGAACGCCGCCGCGGGCGGCCAGCCCTGCGGAAAGGCGACCACGCGCAGGTTGCCGCGTGTCGCCGCATCGGCCTGCAAGAGCCGGCGCAAGGCCTCGATGCCGGCGGCATGGTCGTGATGGCCCGCACCGTGGACGCCGTTGCCGCCGATCAGCAGCACCGTCCGGGCCGGGCGAGGCGTGCAGCCACCAATCGCGAGCAGCCCCGCCAGCAGCAGCAGGACGGCGCGCCGCGCGTCGAGGCGGGGTCGCTCAGCCGGCATCGACCACGCAACGGAACCCCACCGCGCCGGAGCGGTCCTTGCACGGCGCCATCAGCAGGTACTTGCCGTGCTGGTCCAGCCGGTGGGCCTGCGGGAAATACCAGTGCGAGGTCTGCGGCCGGTACAGGCTGCCGCCGCGCAGCACGGCGGCGCGGGTGTGCGCGTCGCGGTACTCGTCGGTCCACTGCCACAGGTTGCCGACCAGGTCCTGCACGCCGAACGGACTGGCCCCCGACGGATGCGCGTCGACGTCGTCGGGCGCGCGCATGGTGCGTTCGAGGCATGGCGCGGGCACGGCGTCGGCGCGCCAGTCGTCGCCCCACGGGTAGCGGCGGCCGTCCGTGCCCTGCGCGGCGTACTGCCATTCCCATTCGCGCGGCAGGCGCTTGCCGGCCCAGTCCGCATAGGCGCGCGCGTCCTCGATGCCGACCCAGCGCACCGGCTGCCGCTCGCTGCCCGGCACCGGGGCGCCGTTGTGCCAGTGGCGCAGGAAATTGTGGGCGTCACGCGGGCGCCAGCCGCTGGCGTCCAGGAACGCCCGGAAGTCGGCATTGGTGACCGGGAAGCGGTCGATGTGGAACGGGCGCATGGCCATGCGATGGCGGTGGCCGCGGCGTGCGCTCGGCTCCCACGGGTACTGCACGTCGACACCGTCCCAGCGCTGGCCTTCGATCTCCACCCCGCCCACGGCGAACACGAACTGGCCGGCGGGCACGGTCACCATGCCGTCCGGTGGCTCGGGCGCCGCGCGGGTGTCCGCGATCGCGACCAGCGCCTGCGGCAACGCCGTCCAGGTGTCGGACAGCGCCTGCAGCGGCGTTGCGGCGTGTCCACGCATGCGCGCGAGGAACGCGTCGAGGCCCTCCAGCGCCGCCCCCGGCAGCACTGCCAGCAGCGCGGCGAAGCCATGGGCCTCCAGCGGCAGTTCGACCACCGCCTCCCCCTGCTCGATCCGCGCATCCAGCGGCAGCCCGTTCCAGAGGTCGAAATACTGCGTGCCGTCGACGTGTCGCACCGAGATCTGCTCGCCGGCCATCGCCGACTCGTTGCGGTTGACCAGCGTCCACACCACGTGGCCGGCGGCGGGGAAACGGCTGGCGAACACGCCGGCCTGC
>DATINB010000015.1:0-2221 GCA_035474775.1 Luteimonas sp. | reverse complement strand
AGGCGGGCGAAGCGGCACCGGGATTCACTTCGCGCCCATCGGCAAGAATCAAGGTCTCATGGCCCGCGCGGCGCTCCACGCCCTTGGCCACGCCCACGATGACCACACTGTCCACGCCCAATTCGGCCAGCGCCTCGCGCGCCTGGGTCAGCTGGCCGGCGCCGCCGTCGATCAGCAGCACGTCGGGCAGTACGCCGCCCTCCTCCATCCCTCTGCGGAACCGGCGCTCGATGGCCTGGCGCATCGCCGCGTAGTCATCACCCGGTTCGATACCGGTGATGTTGTAGCGGCGGTACTGGCTGCGCACCGGGCCGTTGGTGTCAAACACCACGCACGACGCCACCGTCGCCTCGCCCATGGTGTGGCTGATGTCGAAGCACTCGATGCGCTTGGCCGGCTCGGCCAGGCCCAGCAGATCGCGCAGCGCCTCGCTACGCACCTGCTGCGCATTGCGACTGGAGAGCTCGCTGGCCAGGGTGATCTCCGCGTTGCGCGTGGCCAGTTGCAGATAGCCGGCACGCTCGCCGCGTACGTTCCATTTCAACTGCACCTTGCGCTCGGCCGCCGCCGAGAGCGCCGATTCGATCAATGCGGTATCGGGAATCTCGCGGTCCAGCACGATTTCGCGGGGCGGCGTCTGTTCGGCGTAATACTGCGAAACGAAGGCGCCCAGGACTTCGGCCGGGCTGTCCTCGCCATTGGTCTTGGGAAAGAAAGCGCGCGTGCCCAGGTTGCGGCCGTCGCGGAACGCCAGCAGCAGCACGCAGGCGCCGGTGCCCTGCATCGCGCAGGCGAGCACGTCCAGATCGGCTGCGCGCCCGTCCACGTACTGGCGCGACTGCATGCTGCGCAGCGAACCGACCAGATCGCGCAGGCGCGCGGCTTGTTCGAACTCCAGCCGCGCGCTGGCCGCTTCCATCGCGTTGCTCAGCTCGGTGGTCAGCTCGTCGCTGCGGCCATCCAGGAACAGTGAGGCGCGACGCACCGATTCCGAATAATCCAGCGGGTCCACCAGTCCCACGCAAGGCGCGCTGCAACGGCCGATCTGGTGCTGCAGGCACGGCCGGGTGCGGTTGCGGAACACGCTGTCTTCGCAGTTGCGGATCTTGAACAGCTTCTGCATCAGGTTGAGCGTGTCGCGCACCGCGCCCACGCCCGGGTACGGGCCGAAATAGCGGCCGGGCACCGCGCGCGGGCCGCGATGCATGGCGATGCGCGGCCATTGCTCGGTGGTCAGCAATACGTAGGGATAGCTCTTGTCGTCGCGCAGGGACACGTTGAAGCGCGGCGCCAGCGACTTGATCAGCTGGTTCTCCAGCAGCAGCGCCTCGCCCTCGGTGCGGGTGACGGTGACGTCCATGCGCGCCACCTGCGCCAGCATGGCGTGGGTGCGCGGGCTCTTGGGCGTATTGCTGAAATAGCTGGCCACGCGCTTGCGCAGCGCGCCGGCCTTGCCGACGTAAAGCAGGCTGTCGTCGGCCGCGTACATGCGGTACACGCCCGGTGCGGTGCTGAGCGCCGCCGCGAATTCCTTGCCATTGAACTGGTCCGCCACGTTAGAGCCTGTCGACGCCATTCACTCGTCGATCGCCACCCGACCCAGGTCGCCGCTGGCGAGGTCGTAACGCAGGACCGCATGGGCGTCGGTTTCGGCAATCCACAACGCACCGGCGGCGATGGAAAGCCCGGCCACGCCGTGCAGGCGCCGCGGCAAAGGCACGGTGGCCACGTCGCCGCCGCCCAGCCTCAGCGTGCGCAGGGTGCCGTTGCCGCTGTCGGCGATCCACAGCAGCGGCGAATCCGGGCTGAGCGCAATGGCTTGCGGGTTCTGCAGGCGGGCGCGGTCGCGCGGGCCGTCGGCATCACCGAATTCCCACGGCCCCTGCCCCACCAGCGTCTGCACCACCTCGTTGCGCAATTGCATGGAACGCACCGCCGAACCCAGCGCGTCGCAGATGTAGAGCATCTGCTGCACGGCCGCCAATGCGACCGGTTGCGCGAATGCAGCCATCGGCCCACTGCCATCGCGCACGTCCAGTTGTCCGGAACCTGCGCGGCAGGTCAGCTCGCCGCGGCCCAGTCCGTAGGTCCAGATGCGGTTGTCGCCGGCCAGTGCCATGTGCACTTCGCTGTCGGTCGCGAAGACGGCCTGTGGCTGGTTCAGGGCGATGTCGCGCGCATTGGATACGGCGCCTTCGACCGGTTCGCCCGCGCGGCCGTT
>DATINB010000014.1:0-7120 GCA_035474775.1 Luteimonas sp. | reverse complement strand
CGGCATTGTTGACCAGCACGTCGAGCGGCGCCCACGCATCGATCGCGGCCATCATGGCGTCGATCGCCAGCGGGTCACGCAAGTCGGCATCGAAGTGGCGCACGTCGACGGCGCCTGCCTTGCGGATGGTGCGCAAGGCGGTGTCGAGCTGGGCGGCGTCGCCCAGGCCGTTGATGGCGACGCGGGCGCCGGCGGCGGCCAGGGCGCCGGCGATCGCCAGGCCGATGCCCGACGTACTGCCGGTGACCAGCGCCGTTCGACCGCTCAGGAAGGTGTCCGACATGCCGGAGCTCGCCGATCTGGGCGGGCCACGGTAGCAAACCGCGGCGGGCGGCCAGGTGGTACCAAAGTACGATGCCGGCGCGCGTGCGGCAGGCTAGGGTGCGTGCATGCAGATCCCACGATGCCTCGCCCGCCCCGCGTCCGGTCCAGTTGCCACGCGCCCGTGCGCGGGGCCGGGTGCCCGCCATGCCACCACCCTGTTGGCCGCGGTGCTCGCGACCGGCGCGTGCGCGGGCCAGATGGAGCGGACGACCCGGATGGAAGATGGCAGCTTCGCGCCGATGCGACAGACCGCGCACCGCGGTGACGACGACCTCCTGAGCGCAGGCCTCGGGTTGGCCGGACTCCGTGCCATGGTGCCCCCGGCATTCGCCGATCCGGCCAGGCCCACGGCGGGCGAGGCACGCCGCCGCGCCATCTGGAGCAACTGGCGTGGCATCGCCGACCTGGCGCCGGGCGGCGGGTTCGGTGAGGTCTTCGGCCGTGCCGACGCCGTGCCGGGTCGCGAGTTCTCGGCACTGGCCACGGTGCGCGGCGCACGTCATCCGCACCGCGTGCTGGTTCAGGTGCCGGACGCATTCGACGCCACGCGGCGATGCGTGGTGGTCGCGGCGTCGTCCGGCTCGCGTGGGGTCTACGGGGCGATTGCGGTCGCCGCGCCCTGGGCGCTGCCGCGGGGCTGTGCAGTTGCCTACACGGACAAGGGCGCCGGGACCGACTACGTCGACCTGGATGCCGGTGTCGGCATCGGCGATGACGGCACGCCGGCCGCTCTGGGCGAGGCCACCCGTGCGTTCGCCCCCGAGCGCGCAGCGGGTGCCACCGGGGTCGCGTTCAAGCACGCCCACTCGCAGGACAATCCGGAAGCCGACTGGGGCCGTCACGTGCGCCAGGCGGCGCAGTTCGCGCTCACCGCGCTGGACGAGGCATACCCGGCAGCCGCTCCGTTCACGGCCGCCAATACACGCATCATCGCGGTCGGCATCTCCAACGGCGGCGGCGCGGTGCTGCGCGCGGCGGAGCACGACGATGGGCTGATCGACGCCGTGGTGGCCGCCGAGCCGAACGTCCTCGCCACGGGCCATGGGGCGCGCGCGCTCTACGACTACACCACCGAGGCGGCCGTGTTCATGCCGTGCGCCCTGCTGTCGCTGGATACGTTGCCGGAACCGCCATCGGCTGCGCTGGCCACCCCGGCCTGGACGGCACGCTGTGCGGCACTCAAGGATGCGGGACTGGTCGACGGCCCCGACACCGCTGCGCAGTCGCGGTCTGCACTGGCGCGCCTGCGCGCCGCAGGCTGGCGCGACGAGGCACTGCGTGCCGGCGCATTGTCGGTCGGGTTCGACCTGTGGCGCGCAGTGGCGGTGACCTATGCCTCCGCGTACGCGCGTGCTCCCGCCGGCCGACATCCCTGCGGATTCGGCTTCGCCGCGCAGGACGCGCGGTTCGCACCGCGCGCATCGACGGCCGCCGAACGCGCGGCCTGGTGGTCGGACGCGAGCGGCATCCCGCCGGGCGCCGGCGTGGGCATCCTGGATCCGCAGGCGTCCGGAACCGACCCCACGATCGCGGGCGCGCGTTGCCTGCGCGCGCTGTGGGACGGCGGTGATCCCGCTTCGACCGGCGTGCGTGCGGCCGTCGAGGACACCCGCGCCGGGCTTCCGCGCGAGGGCCTGCCGGTGATGGTGATCCACGGCAGCGACGACGGGCTGGTGCCGATGGCGTTCAGCAGCGAGCCGTACGTGGCGGCCGCACGTGCCGCGGGCCGCGACGTGCACTTCTGGCAGGTGCGCAACGCGCAGCACTTCGATGCCTTCCTCGGGTTGCCGGGCTATGGCGCGCGGTACGTGCCGTTGCTCCCGTACGTCCACGCGGCGCTGGACCGCGTCGATGCGCACCTCGATGGCAAGGCTGCGATGCCGGCCGACGCGGTGGTCGAAACCCGGCCGCGCGGGGCAGGGCAGCCGCTGACCAGGGGGCACCTGGCGATTCCGCTCTAGGGAGCGCCGCCGCCTGGTCGGCCACGACCGTGCCGCCGTCGCGGCGCCCACGACGCTGGCGGGTTCACGCACGCTTTGGCACCCTGCATGTCCGATCCGACGGATGCAGGCCATGCCGCGCCAACGCCATTTCTCCATGCTCCGCGATTTCCAGCTGGCCGACTGGTTCACCCTCGGCAACGCGGTCTGCGGAACCGGCGCGGTCTTCGCGGCGATGCGGTTCCTGCAGGATGGCGTCGTGCAGGACCTGCTGCTCGGCATGGCGCTGATCCCGCTGGCCTTCGTGTTCGACGTGCTGGATGGCCGCGTCGCACGGTGGCGCAAGGTGGCGTCCACGCTCGGGCGCGAGCTGGATTCGCTGGCGGACATCATCTCGTTCGGGGTCGCGCCTGCGGCGCTGGCCTACGCCTGTGGCATGCAGGGCGGCTGGGACTGGCTGGTGCTGAGCTACTTCGTGGGCTGCGGCGTGAGCCGGCTGGCGCGTTACAACGTGACCGCGGAGACGCTGTCCGATGGTGGCGACAAGGTCCGGTTCTTCGAGGGCACGCCGATCCCGAGCAGCCTGCTGCTGGTGGTGGTGCTGGCGGTGATGGTGCTGCAGGGCCACCTGGGCCGGGACATCTGGTTCGGCCAATGGCAGGTGGGGCCGTGGCAGCTGCATCCGCTGGTGCTGATGTTCGCGTTGTCCGGCTCGCTGATGGTCAGCAAGACGCTGCGCATCCCGAAACTCTGAGCGTTGCGGCCGGGGCGGTCGCGCGCCGTTGCTATGATCGGGCGACACTCCACGCGACAGGCACCGGGGACCGCAGATGGCCGGCAATGGGCAGGACGAATTCGAGGCGATCGCTCGCCGTTACTGGAGTGCGTGGGGCGACGGCCTGCGTGCCGCCGCTGGCGGCGACGCGGCGACAGCGGGCGGCATGCCCGGCGATCGCGGCGGCGCGGCCGGTGCGTCCGGACCGTTCGGTGGTGGCCCGGGGATGTTCGGTTCGGGACCGTTCGGCATGCCCAATCCGTTCGGCGGCTCACCGGGCATGCCCGGTGCCGTGCCGGGTTTCGCCACGGCCGGGGGCTTCGGCGTGCCCGGCGCGATGTTCGGCGCGGCGCAGCCGGCGGGCGCCCAGGCGTGGCGGGACGGCATGGACTGGTGGGCGCGGGCGGTGCAGGGTGGGCGCAGCGATGCCGATGACGCGGTGGGGCGCATCAACGGGCAGGCCCGCGACTGGTTCGCGCAGATGCAACAGGTGGCGGCCCGGTTCGCCGGCCAGGACGGCACGCCAGCCGACATCACCCAGGCCTGGAAGCAGGCACTGGGCAGTTTGGGCCAGAACCCGCTGGCCGGCATGCTCGATGCGGCGCAGGCCGGGCAGGGTTTCGATGCCTGGATGAAGCTGGCGGCGCCGTTCGTGGCCGGCTTGCGCGACGATGCCCGCGGCTGGCTGGCGGTCCCAGGATTCGGCGTCGGCCGCGAGCACCAGGAGCGGCTGCAGCGCCTGCTCCAGGCGCAGCTGGACCACCAGCAGCATGCCGCTGCGTTCCAGGCGCTGCTGCAGGAATCATCGCAGCGGGCCTATGCGATCTTCGAGGCCAGGCTGTCCGAACGCGAGGCCCCGGGCCTGCAGATCCGGTCGACGCGCGCGCTGTTCGACCTGTGGATCGAAGCGGCCGAAGAGGCCTACGCCGAGTCGGCACTGTCGCCCGGGTTCCGCGAGGCCTACGGGCGCATGGTCAATGCGCAGATGCGCCTGCGCGCCGCGGTCCAGGGCGAGGTCGAGCAGGTCACCGGGCAGCTGGGCATGCCGACGCGAAGCGAGCTCGACGGCGCGCATCGCAAGATCGCCGAGCTCGAGCGCGCGGTGCGGCGTCTGCGCGACGGCCGTGCCGCGCCGGCAGCGTCCTCCGGCTCGTCCGCGGGAGCGACGCCTGAGGCTGCCACGGGCGACACGACGGCGGTACGCCGCGGTCGTGCCACCGCACCCGCCGCCAGGCATGCGGGTGCGGCCCGCGCCGAGCGCGCGTCACGCGCGCCGGCCGCGCCGGCGACCACGGCATCGAAGTCCGCCGCCCGCACGCGCCGCGCCGCTCCGACGCCCGCGGGCCGCCGTGCCAGACCCGAGGTGTTCAGCCGCGCGATACCGGCCGCGCCGGCACCGCTCGACGGCGCTGCGAAAACCGGAAAGAAGGGGAAGCGCTGACATGGGCAATCCAGTCGACATCAGCGTGCAGGCGCTGGCCGAGGAAGCGCTGCGCTTCCAGCAGAAACTCGGCGCGGGCATGCAGACCCTGCGCGCGCTCGACCGCGTCGACTACGGCGCGACCGAGAAGCAGGAAATCTGGCGCGACGGCAAGGTGGTGCTCTACCGGTTCGTGGGCCCGTCGAAGCCCACCGCGAAGATCCCGCTGCTGGTCTGCTATGCACTGGTCAACCGGCCCTACATGGTCGACCTGCAGAGCGACAAGTCGATCGTGCGCAACCTGCTCGAGCGCGGCGAGGACGTGTACCTCATCGACTGGGGCTACACCGACCGTTCCGACCGTTTCCTCGACCTGGAGGACTACATCGAGCGCTTCCTCGACGGTGCGGTGGATCACCTCCGCGAGCGCCACCACGTGGCCGCGATCAACCTGCTCGGGATCTGCCAGGGCGGGGTGTTCTCCCTGTGCTATGCGGCCTTGCACCCGGAGAAGGTGCGCAACCTGATCACCATGGTCACGCCGGTCGACTTCCATACCGACGACAACATGCTCGGCAACTGGACGCGCGAGATCGACATCGACCTGTTCGTCGACACGCTCGGCAATGTGCCCGCGGACCTGATGAACATGTGCTACCTGACGTTGAAGCCGTGGCGGCTGTTCGTGCAGAAATACGTCGGCCTGGTCGACATCCTCGACGACAAGGCGGCGGTCGAGGATTTCCTGCGCATGGAGAAGTGGATCTTCGATTCACCCGACCAGGCCGGTGAGGCCTTCCGCCAGTTCGTCAAGTCGTTCTACCAGGGCAACGGCTTCGTCAATGGCGGCGTCTCCATCGGCGGCCGCGAGGTGCACCTGGGCATGGTGGAAATGCCGGTGCTGAACATCTACGCCGAGCAGGACCACCTGGTGCCGCCGGCGGCGTCGCGGCCACTCGCGCAGCTGGTGGGCAGTCGCGACTACTCCGAGCTGTCGTTCCGTGGTGGCCACATCGGCATCTACGTGTCCGGCCGCGCGCAGAAGGAAGTGCCCGGCGCGATCCACGACTGGCTGTCCGCGCGCGCGCGCTGACCCACGGCACTCCACCCATTCGAGGTTCACCACGATGAGCGCCACCGCGACCCTCTCCCGTTCCACCAATGACCGTGTGCTGGCCGGCGTGGTCGGTGGCATCGCCCGGCGCTTCGGCTGGAATTCAACCGTGCTGCGCGTGGTGTTCGTGATCGGCTCCGTGCTGTCGGCGGCCTTCCCGGGCATCCTGGTCTACGCCATCCTGTGGCTGCTGTTGCCCGAAGGCGACTGAGGCCCGCGGGCCGTGACCCGCGTTGCCCGCCTTGCGGTGACCATGGCCGGCATGGCGTGGACGCTGCCCAACACGCTGCCCGGGCTACTGGTCGGGTTCGCCAGCCTGGGGGCCGGTGCCACGATGGCGGTCAGCCGGCGTGACTTCGCGGTCCGCTTCGACAAGGTGCCATGGGGGCCGGGTGGTGCCTTGACCCTGGGCAACGTGATCCTGCATACCGGGTCTTCGCTCGACAGCCCCTGCCGCACCTACGCACACCGCGCCGGCCTGCGCGACGAACCGGAGATCGTCCTGGCCGACCACGAGCGCGCGCACGTGTTCCAGTACATGGCGCTGGGGCCGCTGTTCCTGCCGCTGTACTTCGCCTGTGGGGGAATCAGCGCCGGAAACCGCTTCGAGCGTGCCGCCGACCGGTATGCCCAGCAGGGACGCGGCTGGTGGCCGTGGGCCCGGCGCCGCGAAGGGCGGTAATCGGGCGGAGGCGCGGCCGCCCGGCGACGGCGTCACGCGCTACCCTCGCCACTCGCTTCCGCGGAGAACGGTCATGTCCCAACCCGAATCGGCGCGACGCTCCGCTCCACGCTGGTCCCTGGTCCTGCCCGTGTCGCTGGCCGTGATGCTGGGCGTGCTCGCCGCCGACCTGGTGAAACTGGTGATACGGGCCCTCCATGCCAGCGAGCAAGTGCCGGTCGAGAGCGCCGAGGCAGCACCGGCGGCGGCGGTCGCCGTCGTGGAGGCGACGACCGTGGCTGCCGGCGGCGGCGATGCCGCGGCGGTCGAGGTCGGCAAGCCGCTGGCAGGCGTCCTGCAGGTGTTGCCGGGGCCGTCGAGCGCACGCCGCGACGGTGATCCGCGCGCCTGCATCAACGGGACCCTGGTCTATCGTCGCAGCAACGGCTGGGAGCAGGGCCTGCACGACGATGCACCGGTACGTTGCCGCGCAGGATCGCCCTGACCCCGGCGCTTCGCGCCGCGAGTCAGCCGTGGAGCGAGACGAGGACGGACTCGCCGCAGTTCATGACGACGCTGACACCCGTGGGTCGGCCGGTGACGACGTAGCGCTTGAAGGCGTGGGTGCTGGCCGAGTCGATGGCGGCGAACTTGGTCGACTTCTGGTCGAGCAGCAGGCCCTTGATGCGGACCTGCCACCCACCGGCCGCAGGCTGTACGTCCAGCAGTGTGCGTTCCATGGAAGCTCCCGACGGGTTCTGCCGACATTTGGGCCGGCCCAGCACCACGACCAGATCCTGGTCGCGGCCGATCATCCTTGGGGGGCGGCTTCCCCCATCCGTTGGGGAGCTGTGCTGCCGGTACCGGTACAGGATCGCGGCGAGTC
>DATINB010000013.1:0-5349 GCA_035474775.1 Luteimonas sp. | reverse complement strand
GGTGGTCTTGCCGCTGCCGGACACGCCCATCACCACCAGGGTGGCCGGGATGCCATGGCCGCCCGCTGCACCGGTGCGTGACTGCTGCTCCATGGCTGCCATCCAGGCGATCGTTCCGCCGGTCAGCCGGAGGCCCGTTCTTCCGCCGCCATCACGTCCTGCTCCACCGCCAGCAACGCCAGCGAATGGCCCTGGGCCTGCCAGCCACTGCCGCTGGCGACGCTGCCGCCGCGGACGTCATCGGACGTGTCGACCAGCACACGCCAGCGCTCGCCGGCCACGACCGGCAGGGTGAAGTCGACCGCATCGCCGGAGGCATTGGCGAGCAGCAGCAACGTGACGTCGGCGCCGGCCTGGCGCAGGCCGCTGGGGGGTGCGCGACCATCCAGGCGCATCATCAGTGCGCGCGCCTGCGGATCGTTCCACTGTGCATCGCTCATCTCGTTGCCGTCGGGCGCCAGCCAGGTGACGTCCTTGACGCCCAGCTCCTCGTCGAAGCGGCCGGTGAAGAAACGCGAGCGGTGCAGCAGGTGATAGCGGCGGCGCAGGCTGGTGAGGCGCCGCACGAAGCGGGTCAGGCTGGCCGATTCCTCGCTGCCGCTCCAGTCCAGCCAGGTCAGTTCGTTGTCCTGGCAGTAGGTGTTGTTGTTGCCGGCCTGGCTCTTGTTGAGCTCGTCCCCGGCCAGCAGCATCGGCGTGCCCTGCGACAGGAACAGCGTGGCCAGCAGGTTGCGCTGCTGGCGCAGGCGCAGGGCGTTGATGCCGGGATCGTCGGTCTCGCCTTCGGCGCCATGGTTCGCCGAGATGTTGTTGTCGGACCCGTCCTTGTTGTCCTCGCCGTTGGCGTCGTTGTGCTTGTGCTCGTAGGACACCAGGTCGCGCAGGGTGAATCCGTCGTGCGCCGCGATGAAGTTCACCGAGGCCGCCGGGCGCCGCCCGAACTTGTTGAACAGGTCGGCGGACCCGGTGATGCGGGTGGCGAACTCCGCCAGCTGGCCTTCGTCGCCGCGCCAGAACGCGCGCACGTTGTCGCGGTACTTGTCGTTCCATTCCGCCCATCCGGGGGCGAAGTTGCCGACCTGGTAGCCGCCCGGGCCGACGTCCCAGGGTTCGGCGATCAGCTTGACCCGGTTGAGCACCGGGTCCTGTCGGCAGGCGTGCAGGAAGCCGCCGCGCGGGTCGAAGCCGTGGCGCTCGCGGCCGAGGATGGTGGCCAGGTCGAAGCGGAACCCGTCGACGTGCATGTCCTGCACCCAGTAACGCAGCGAGTCGTTGACCATGCGCAGCGCGCCGGGATTGGTCAGGTCCAGCGTGTTCCCGGTGCCGGTGTCGTTGATGTAGTAGCGGCGGTCGTCGGCCAGCCGGTAATAGCTGACGTTGTCGATGCCGCGGAACGACAGCGTGGGGCCGAGCTCGCTGCCTTCGGCGGTGTGGTTGTAGACCACGTCGAGCAGGACCTCCAGGCCGGCCTTGTGCAGGCGCGCGACCATCTGCTGGAACTCGTCCAGGCGCCCGCTGGCCATGTAGCGGGCCTGCGGCGCGAAGAAGTTGATGGTGTTGTAGCCCCAGTAGTTACGCAGGCCCTGGTCGAGCAGGTGCTGGTCGTCGACATAGGCGTGCACCGGCAGCAGTTCCACGGCGGTGACGCCCAGCGAACGGATGTGCTCGACGACCTCGTCCACCTGCAGGCCGGCGAAGGTGCCGCGCCATTCCTCGGGCACGGCCGGGTGCTGCATGGTCAGGCCGCGGACATGGGCCTCGTACACCACGGTGTCCTGCCAGGGCGTCTGCGGCGGGCGGTCGTCGCCCCAGGTGAACGCCGGATCCACGACCACGCACTTGGGCACGAACGCCGCGCTGTCGCGCCGGTCGAAACTGAGGTCGGCGTCGCGGTGGCCCAGCGTGTAGCCGAACAGCGCCGGCGACCAGCGCAACTCGCCGGTGAGCTGGCGCGCATACGGATCCATGAGCAGCTTGTTGGGATTGAAGCGGTGGCCGGCGCCCGGCTCGTAGGGCCCATGCACGCGGTAGCCGTAACGCTGGCCCGGGCGGGCATCCGGCAGATAGCCGTGCCACACCTCGTCGGTGAACTCCGGCAACTCGATGCGCTCGACCTCCTTGTTGCGTGCATCGAACAGGCACAGTTCCACCTTGGTGGCATTCGCCGAGTACAACGCGAAGTTCACCCCCAGGCCGTCCCAGGTGGCGCCGACCGGGAACGGCATGCCCTCGCGGACGCGCGAGCGGCGGATCAGATTGCGGGGGGCCATGTGCTGGATCCTCTACGGGTGCTTGGGTCGGGTCGTCAGGGTGCACGTGGCGATGTGTGCGCCACGCAGTGTCCGCGCCGGCGCGCCGCGGCGGGCCGCGTCAGCGGCGCGGATCGCGGCTGGACAGCAGCACCGCGACCGGCGCCTGCGCGAACAGCCGGGACAGGCGCAGCCCTTCGCCCGGAGCCACGTCCAGCTCGCCACCGTGCAACACGTCGTGCCATTGCGCATCGGCATCGGTCAGGCTGGGGCGCAGGCAGGCGGTGCCCCAGTGCGCGGCGTCCGGCAGCAGCGACGCCGAACCGGCGAGCCAGCAGCCGACGTGTCGCGGGACCGCGACCAGCAGGGTGTGCGCGCCGTGGTGGCGTTCGAATGCAATGACGTGGCGGCCCGCGTCGTCGTCCGGTTGCCGCGCGCGGTACGCGCCTTCGGCGAACAGGCCGGGCTCGCGCTGGCGCAGCGCCAGCAGTCGCGCGACCAGGCGTGCCTTGATGCGGCCATCGTGCCAGTCCGCTGCGAGCGCCGCGGTGGGTGTCGTGTCGGCCAGCCAGCGCTCGCGCAGGTCGTAGTCGACCGGACGGCGGTTGTCCGGATCGACCAGCGACAGGTCCCAGCCTTCGGTGCCCTGGTAGAGATCCGGTACGCCCGGCACGGTCAGGCGCAACGAGGCCTGCGCCAGCGCGTTGACCGCGCCGGCGGCGGCGATGTCGCCGGCGGCGGCCTGCACGGCCATCCGCACCGGATCGCCGGCGTCGTCCACCAGCACCGCGCCGATGAACGCGTCGCAGGCCCGCTCGTAGTCGTCGTCGGGCGCGGTCCACGTGGTCCGCAGCTTGGCCTCACGGGTCGCCTTGCGCAGCCAGTCGGTCACCCGCGCCGCGAACGCGCGGCGCCCGTCGCGATCGTCGCGAGCGAGGTCGAGCGGCCACGCGGCCACCAGGGTCTGCCACAGCATGGCGCGGTCGCCGTGCGACGGCCCCGCGTCGGAGGCCTGCGCCGCGACGCGTGCATCGAACCCGTCGACCTGCCCGCGCCACCACGCCGGGCGTTCGCTCAGCACGGCCAGCCGCGCGCGCAGGTCCTCGCCACGCTTGTGGTCATGGCTGGCCGTCAGCAACAGCGCACGCGGGAACGCCTGCTGGCGTCGCAGGCAGGCCGCATGGAATGCCTCCACCGGCATCGCGAAATGGGTGGGATGCGAGCCGACCTCGTTGCGCGAGAGCAGCACGCCGTGACGGTAGAACGCGGTGTCTTCCACCGATTTCGCGTTCAGGGGCGCCGTGAGGTGCTCGATGCGCCGGCGCAGCACGCGCGCAGGCAGCGCGCTCGCACCCGCAGCGCCTTCGCGCATGCACGCGTCGACCGCATCGATCGCCGCCGACAGGGCCGGATTGGCTCCGGCGCGCGCCCGGTCCGCGGCCTGCGCGAACCGCAGGCGGTCCTGGCCATGCAGGCCATCGCCGCGTGCATAGGTGCGGTACACCGGGAACTCGACCATGACCGCCGCCAGCCCGCGCGCCAGCAGCGGCGCGCCCAGTTCGCTGGCGGCCGGGTCGTGGCGGGCGACGCGCACCAGCGCCCGCACGGCGCGCTGGAACTCGGCATGCAGCGGGCCGTCGAGCATCTCGCGGCGCGCGGCGCGCTCCTCCTCCGCGAAGTCGCCGGTGCGACCGGACCACCCACGCCAGGCGGCACGCAGCTCCGCTTCGCCGTCGGCGTCGTGCAGCACGCCCGACACCTCGTCCATGAAGTCGTAGCCGGTGGTGCCGTCGCAGTGCCAGTCGTCCTGCAGCACTTCGCCGGGCGCCAGGATCTTCTCCACGTAGAGGGCGACGCCGCCGGCGGCCACGCGGCCACGCGCCGCGTCGTCGACCGCCGAGCGCAGGCGCTGCATGTAGGCGCGCGGGTCGGCCAGCCCGTCCACGTGGTCGATGCGCAGGCCGTCCACCAGCCCGTCGCGCACCAGCCGCAGCGGCAGGGCGTGCACGGCGTCGAACGCGGCCGGCGTCTCCATCTTCAGTGCCGCCAGGGACGTGATGTCGAAGAACCGGCGGTAGTTGACCAGGTCGTTGCCGGTGCGCCACCAAGCCAGCCGGTACGGTTGCGCGTCCAGGCGCGCACGGAGTGCGTCGCGATCGGCATCGAGGGCATCGGCGAGGCTTGCGAGGTCGCTGTCTGCCGGGTGCGTGGCTACCGCTCGATCGGAGTCCGCGACCGGCGACGCCGAGAGCGGGAACGGCTGCCCGCCATGGCACACCACCAGCCCGCGGACGTCGTCCACCGCCACGGTCAGCGCACCCTCGGCCAGGGCCTGCGCGAAGGGGCGGTCGAGCACCGGCATCCACAGCTTCCCACCGCGGCCGGGCGCGTTCCAGTCGATGTCGAACCAGTCGGCGTGCGCGCTTGCGCGACCCCGGGCCAGCACGTCCCACCACCAGCGGTTGTCGGCGTGCGTGGCCGCGTGGTTGGGCACGATGTCGAGCACGAGGCCCATGCCGCGCGCACGCGCCGTTGCCGCCAGCAGCTGCAGGGCGCTCTCGCCACCCAGCTCGGGATTGACCACGCCGGGATCCACCACGTCGTAGCCATGGGTCGAGCCCGGCACCGCGGTGCCGATCGGCGACAGGTACAGGTGGCTGACGCCGAGCGCGGCGAAGTACGGCACCCGGGCCGCGGCGTCGTGCAGGGTGAATCCGGCATGCAGTTGCAGCCGGACGGTGGCGCGGAGGGGCGTCATGGGGCGGTCCTGTGGGGTGTGGCGCGTGCGCGGCCTGCGCACCGCGCGAAAATGGGTGCGTGACCCATCACTGGACGCCCGCGCCATCGGGCGGGGCATGGTCCGTGCGGCTCGCGGCACGCGCTTCGGCGAACGCCTGCAGGCGGGCGCCCAGCACGTCGTCGGGCAACGGCGAAGGCAGGCGTCGGCGCCAGTTGGGATGCTGGTCGACGGTTCCGGGCAGGTTCGGCTGCTCGACGAGCGCCAGCGCGTCCTCCGCGGGCAACAGCGCCAGCGGCGACGGGCCGAGGGCGGCGAAGCGGACCCAGTCGAGCGGATCCCGGCCGTCGCCGCCGAGCGTGG
>DATINB010000012.1:0-1725 GCA_035474775.1 Luteimonas sp. | reverse complement strand
CCGGGGCCGCCCAAGCCGCAGGCAAGCTGCGCACTGCCTGCCGCCGATGGCCAGGAAATCTTTACCGCCACCGAAATGGTCAAGAAGGCACGCGAAGGGGTGATGGAGTTCCTGCTCATCAACCATCCGCTCGATTGCCCGATCTGCGACCAGGGCGGCGAGTGCGAACTGCAGGACCTGTCGCTGGGCTACGGACGCTCGGTCAGCCGCTTTGCCGAGCGCAAGCGCGTCGTCGCCGACGAGGACCTCGGCCCGCTGGTGGCCACCGACATGACGCGCTGCATCCAGTGCACGCGCTGCGTCCGCTTCACCGCGGAGGTCGCCGGTACCTACGAGCTCGGCGGCATGATGCGCGGCGAGAACCTGCAGATCGGCACTTACGACGGCAAGCCGCTGACCACCGAGCTCTCCGGCAACGTCATCGACGTGTGCCCGGTGGGTGCGTTGACCAACAAGGTCTACCGCTTCCGCGCGCGTCCGTGGGAGCTGGTGGCGCGCGAATCGCTCGGCTACCACGACGCCCTCGGCAGCAACCTGTTCCATCACACGCGACGCGGGGAAGTGCTGCGCACGGTGCCGCGCGACAACGAAGCCGTGAACGAGTGCTGGATCTCCGACCGTGACCGCTACGCCCACCAGGGCCTGTACGCGGACGACCGCGCGGTGGCGCCGTTGCTGCGTGTCGGCGACACCGGCGAAGACAGTGACTGGCGCGTGGCGAGCTGGGACGAAGCCCTGGCCTTCGCATCGGACCTGCTGCGCGACACCGCCGGCGACGACGTCGGGATCCTGGTGCATCCGTCCACGTCGAACGAGGAGGGCTCGCTGCTGGCCCGGCTCGCCAGCGGACTGGGGACCGGCAACATCGACCATCGCATCGCGCAGCACGAGCTGGCCGACGGCGCGAGCGCCGAAGCATTCGCGATGGCGGTCGCCGACATCGAGCACGCGGACGTGGTGGTGATCGTGGGCAGCCACCTGCGCCACGAGCTGCCGCTGGTGCACCACCGCGTGCGCAGTGCGTTCATCCGCGGCGCCAAGGTGCACGTGGTCAACCCGGTTGATTTCGAGTTCACCTTCGACATCGCCTCCAAGCAGATCGTGGCGCCGTCGCGACTGGCCGAGGCCGTTGGTTCCGATGCGTTGCGCACGGCCCTGGAGGGTTCGGAGCGTGCGGTGTTGATCCTGGGCACGGTCGCCGAGTCCGGCCCCTGTGCCGGCGCCATCCGCGCCGCCGTCTCGACACTGGCCGCGGCGAGCGGTGCGCGCGTATGCCGCATCCCCCAGGGCGCCAACGCGCTCGGCCTGGTCCGCAATGGCGTGCTGCCCACGGCACGCGACGCCCTGGCCATGCTGCGCGATCCGCGCCGGGCCTACGTGCTGTACGGCATCGAACCCGGCCTCGACTTCGCCGACCAGGGCGGCACCCTGAAGGCCCTGGGCGGCGCGCGCGTGGTGGCCTTCAGCCAGTTCGCGTGCCGTTCCACGCGGGCCGTCGCGGATGTGATCCTGCCGATCGGTGCATTGCCGGAGGTGGACGCCACGCTGACCAATCTGGAAGGCCGGGACCAGTCGGCCACGGCGGCAGGCACCAGCCCGGGCGAGGCGCGGCCCGGCTGGCGTGTGCTGCGCGCACTGGGCGGCGACCTCGGGCTGCCCGGCTTCGGATTCACCGACCTCGCCGGCCTGCGCGCCGACCTGGCGTCGGGCGACGTTCCGTCGCGT
>DATINB010000011.1:0-9355 GCA_035474775.1 Luteimonas sp. | reverse complement strand
AGGCCGATGCCGGCGACGCCGCGGGACACGCCTGGCTGCGCGCCGACCCGGTGCACCTGCGCGCCGACATCAGCGGCGTGCGGCTGATGGCGCACGGCGACGCTTTGGCGCTGGCCCCGCGCGACGTGGAGGCGCTGCTTCCGGCGCTGCGCCCGCTGTTCGGCGACGCCGGCTTCGAGCTGGATGCCCCGACGCCCTCGCGCTGGTACCTGCGGCTGCCGCCCGCGTCGCCGCTGCCCAGGTTCACCGACCCCGGGGAGGCGCTCGGCGAGGACATGTTCGAGCACCTCGACCACGGCCCGGAGGCGCGGCGCTGGCGGGTCCTGGGCAGCGAGGCGCAGGTGCTGCTGCACAACCACCCGTGGAACACGCGTCGGGCGGCCTCCGGTGCATTGCCGGTCAACGGGCTCTGGTTCTGGGGCGGTGGTGCCCTGCCGGGAGGCGGCGTCTCCAGCAGCCGCTCGGACATCCACAGTCCCGACCCGACCCTGCGCGCACTCGCGCGCGCCGCGTGCCGCGATCACGCACTGCCCATGCGCTACCAGCCCAGCGCCGGCGATGTCGCGTACGACCTCGTCGACTGTCGCGACCTGCGCGTGCTCGAAGAGGACTGGCTGCAGCCGGCGTTGCGCGCGCTGGGCCGTGGCCGCCTCGGTGCCCTGTGTGTGGACGCGGCCGACGGCTCCGTGCTGCACCTGCGCCGCTGGCACCGGCTGCGAGTCTGGCGGCGACCCTTGGCGGGCCCTGGCGCTTGAACGCCGCGGACGAGCGCGAAGTCAGCATCCGCCGGCGCCGCTGCGAAATCGGCGAGGGCTGGGCCGGGCCGATCCCGCCGCTGCTGCGCCGCATCTACGCCGCGCGTGGGGCCCACGACGAGGCGGCGGCGCGGCCGCGGCTCGCGCAACTGCTGGCCCCGGACAGCCTGACCGGCATCGACACCGCAACCGGGATCCTCGCCGACGCGATCGCCGCCAACCAGCGGATCCTGGTGGTCGGTGACTTCGACTGCGACGGCGCCACCGCCTGCGCGGTGATGGTGCGCGGGCTGCGCATGCTGGGTGCGCAGCAGGTGGAACACGCCGTGCCCAACCGGATGGTGCACGGCTACGGCCTGTCGCCGGCGCTGGTCGCCGACCTCGCGCCGCGCGCACCCGATCTGCTGGTGACGGTCGACCATGGAATCGCCTGCCACGCCGGCATCGCCGCGGCCAGGGCGCTCGGATGGACCGTTCTCGTCACCGACCACCATCTGCCGGGCGCGGTCCTGCCCGCGGCGCACGGCATCGTCAATCCGAACCTGGCCGGCGACCGGTTCCCGAGCAAGGCGCTCGCCGGCGTCGGCGTGGCGTTCTACGTCCTGCTGGCGCTGCGTGCGCGGTTGCGGCGCGGCCAGGCGCCCGTGGATTCCGCCGCGTTCGGCGGTGGGCTCACGGCGCTGCTGGACCTGGTCGCCGTCGGCACCATTGCCGACCTGGTGCCGCTCGACGCCAACAATCGCGCAATGGTGTCGGCCGGCCTGCGCCAGATCCGCTCCGGCCGTGGCTGCGCCGGGCTCCAGGCACTGATCGCCGTCGCCGGACGCGATGTCGGCCGCCTCACGGCCACCGACATCGGCTTCGCCGTCGCGCCCCGCCTCAACGCGGCGGGGCGCCTCGAGGACATGGCGCTGGGCATCGACTGCCTGCTCACCGACGACGCGGGTGTCGCCCATGCACATGCCGCGACCCTCAATGCGATCAACGTCGAGCGCCGCCGCGTGCAGCAGTCGATGGTGGACGAGGCGGACCTGGCCGTGGCGCTGCCCCGGGCCACCTCGCGGCCGCGCGCGGCGGCGGTGTGCCTGTTCGATGCCGGCTGGCACCCCGGGGTGATCGGCCTGGTCGCCTCGAAGCTGAAGGAACGGCTGCACCGTCCTGTGGTCGCGTTCGCGCCGGCGGAGCCCGGTGGCACGCTGCTGAGGGGCTCGGCGCGCTCGATCGCCGGTTTCCACATGCGCGATGCGCTGGCGGCCGTGGACGTCGCCCATCCGGGACTCATCGATCGCTTCGGGGGCCACGCGATGGCGGCGGGGCTGAGCCTCGCGGTCGGCAACCTCACCCGCTTCGAGGCCGCCCTGCAGGCACATGCCGAGGCCGTCCTCGACCCCGCGCTGCTTCGCGCCGAGCTCGAGAGCGACGGCGAGCTGGAGCCGCACGAGTTCGACCATGTGCACGCACTGCACCTGCGCGAAGGCGGTCCGTGGGGCCAGGGCTTTCCCGAGCCTCTGTTCGACGGCCATTTCGACGTGCTGGACTGGCGGATCGTCGCAGAGCGCCACCTGAAGCTGTCGCTGCGCGTGGTCGGCGCGGAGGCCCCGCCGCTTCCGGCGATCCAGTTCGGCGGCTGGCGCGAGCGTGCCCCCGGGGCACGGGTGCACATCGCCTACCGCCTGGTGCCGGACGACTACCGCGGCGGCAACGCCGTGCAGCTGATCATCGAACACTGCGTGCCCGTGGGGCTGGCGAACGACTGAGCCATCGCCTGCCTTCAGGTGGGCGGGCTGCCCTCGAACGCAGTGCCGCGTACAGCGCCGGCGTCGCCCCGGGAGGCCGCCGCTGGCCCCGACGTCGGCCAGTCCACGGACAGGTCGGCCGGCACCAGGGTCACTTCGCCGCCCGCGATCGAGCGCGCGGGGTCATGCAGGAACGATTCGACCGTCTGCCTGCTGGTCGCGCTGCCCCACAGCCCGACCCAGCCGTTGCGCCCCCCGCGCTTGACCGCGTACAGCGCGCGATCCGCGACGACGACCGCGTCCTGCCAGCGACGCGGGGCGCCGCCGGGCTGTGGCGCCGAGGGGAAGAACGGCCAGCATGCGAAGCCGACCGAAACCCTGGGGGCCTCGATCGGACCGCCCTCCACGTCGATCGCTCCCGTGGCGACGGATTCGCGCAGCCGCGTGGCGATCGCGATCGCACCGTCCAGGTCCAGCAGCGGACAGGCGACCAGGAATTCCTCGCCACCCCATCGCGACACCAGGTCGCCCGGGCGGCAACCGGCGAGCAACCGCCGTGCCACCTCGACCAGTACCGCGTCGCCGACCGCATGGCCATGGCGGTCGTTGACGTCCTTGAAATGGTCGATGTCGACGAGGAACAGCGTCGACCGACGCACCGGGTTGCCGGCATCCCCGAGGCGGGCGAACACCCCGTCGACCAGCCGCAGGCTGGCCGCGCGGCGATTGAGCAGGCCGGTGAGCGGATCGACCATGCTCAACTGCTCCAGGCGGCGGCGGATGCGACGCTGGAAGGCCGCGAAAGCCAGCGTGCCCACGCCGAGCAGCACGATGCCCGCCAGTGCCAGGTTGCGCAGCAGCTGCGAGCGTTGCAGCACCACGACGCGCGCCTGGTCGGCGATGACCAGGCGGTCGATCTCCCGCGTGCGCTCGCCGTCCTCGAGCCGCGCCTGGAGGTCGGCCAACGCGCGCATGCTCTGCGCACGCATCAGCGACGTTTCGAAGTCACGCAGTTCGGTCGCCACCGCCAGCGCGGTGTCGAAACGGCCGAGCGCGCGCAGCGCGGCCAGCTGCGCCTCGAGCGCCTGGATGTGTTCATGGCGGAACGCGGTCGACCTGGACAGTTGCGCGGCGCGCTCGGCGTGCGCGAGTGCGGCCGTCGGGTCGCCGTCGGCGAGCGCCAGTTGCGAAAGCGTGGTCAGCGTGACCGCCGCCCCGCCCACGTCCGGCAATGCCAGCTGGACGGAAGCGAGTGCCGCCAGCCGGCCGCGCAGCGCCCCGCGGTTGTCCGCGTTGGCCTGCAGCGCCAGCAGTTGCGACTCCGCGCGCCGCGCCAGCAGCGCAGTGCCCGCCCGGGTCGCCGTCGCCTGCGCGTCCGCGAACAGGGTCGCGGCCTGCGTGCGCCTGCCCATGCGCAGCAGGTTCTGCGCCTGGTTGTAGGGCAGGGACGGGTCTTCCATGTCGTTCGCGGCTGCCAGCGCGCGTGCCTTGCGGTAGAACCCCTCGGCGGCTTCGTAGGCGCGCAGCTCCTCGCTGTGGATCATGCCGATGTTCACCAGCGTGACCAGCTGGGCCCTGGGTTCGTCGCCGGACTCGGCGAGTGCATAGGCGCGCCGGTAAGCGTCCAACGCGGCGTCGATGTGGCCCACGCCATGCAGGATCGCGCCGGCGTTGGACACCGCCCGCAGTGCGAACTCGGATGGCATGGGGTGCGCGGCGAGCAGCGCCTCCGCGCGTGTCACGGCCTGCAGCGCGCGCTCGGTGGCACCGGTGTAGCTCGCCGCCATGCCCAGGCAGCTCTGCACCTTGATTTCGTCTGCGGGGGCGAGGCGGGCGCTGGCGAGCAGCCTGTCGGCAAGCGCGATGGCCCGTGCCGGGGCGCTGCGCCGCACCTCGAGGCAATTCGCGATGTCGGCCTCGACATCCGCGCTGCCGCCGGCCGGCGATGCGGCCGGCGCCCGCGCAGGGTCGGCGCCCGGGACCTGCGCGCGCGCCGGTATCAGCGCGCCCGCCAGCAGACATGCCACGGCCAGCGCCGGCATCCGCCACCAAGTCGACTCCACGGCCAGCTCCATGACTCCCTGGGTCCAAGTGTAGAGGAGTTGCTAGAATCCGCGCCTTCCACGCCACCAGCAGCCGACATGATCGAACTCAATCCCGTCCGCCAGCGCATCGCCGACCTCCGTGGCCGGCTGGATGCGCTGAGGGGGTTTCTTTGACTACGACGTCAAGCGCGAGCGCCTCGAGGAAGTAGAGCGCGAACTGGGCAATCCGGACGTCTGGAACGATCCGGAGCGTGCGCAGACCCTCGGCCGCGAGCGCGCCTCGCTCGACAAGAACGTCAACGGCATCCGCGACCTGACCGATGGTCTGGTCGGGGCCGGCGAGTTGCTGGAAATGGCCGAGGGCGAGGGCGACGAGGAAACGGCGCTGGCGGTGGGGGACGACGTCGAGAAGTTCGGCGCGCGGGTCGATGCGCTGGAGTTCCAGCGCATGTTCTCGGGGAAGATGGACGTCAACAACGCCTTCGTGGACATCCAGGCCGGTGCCGGCGGCACCGAGGCGCAGGACTGGGCCGAGATGCTGCTGCGCATGTACCTGCGCTGGTGCGAGCACCGCGGCTGGAAGACCGAGTTGATGGAGGCCAGCGGTGGCGACGTCGCCGGCATCAAGTCGGCGACGTTCCGGGTGGAGGGCGAGTACGCCTATGGCTGGCTGAAGACCGAGATCGGCGTGCACCGCCTGGTGCGCAAGTCGCCGTTCGATTCCGACAACCGGCGGCACACCAGCTTCACCTCGGTGTTCGTGTCCCCGGAAGTGGACGACGACATCGACATCCAGATCAACCCGGCCGACCTGCGGACCGATGTCTATCGGGCCTCGGGCGCCGGCGGCCAGCACGTCAACAAGACCGAGTCCGCGGTGCGCATCACCCACGTTCCCACCAACACCGTGGTCGCCTGCCAGACCGGGCGCAGCCAGCACCAGAACCGCGACACGGCGATGAAGATGCTGGCCGCCAAGCTGTACGAGCTGGAGGTGCAGAAGCGCAACGTGGAGAAGGACGCCCTGGAAGCCACCAAGTCCGACATCGGCTGGGGCAGCCAGATCCGCAACTACGTGCTCGACCAGAGCCGGATCAAGGACCTGCGCACCGGCATCGAGCGCTCCGACACCCAGAAGGTGCTGGACGGCGACCTCGACGAGTTCGTGGAGGCGAGCCTGAAATCGGGCCTCGAGGCCGGTTCGAAACGGCTCGATGCCGTCTGAGGCGTCCGTCCGCCGCTCGCACACCGGCCATCGCACCCTTTCATCCGCCGGTCCGGCCACGCAACAACCGTCACAGGAATCGATGCCGCCATGACCGACCCGACCCCCGCGCATGCCGTCGACGAGAACAGCCTGGTGGCCGAGCGGCGCGGCAAGCTGTCCGGGCTGCGCCGGGAGGGAATCGCCTACCCGAACGATTTCCGTCGCACCGACGAGGCCGGCGCACTGCAGCAGGCGTTCGCCGACGCCGCTGCCTGGGGCAACGACGCGCTGGAGCAGAGCGGTCGCCGGGTGGCGCTGGCCGGCCGGCTGCTGGCCAAGCGTCTGATGGGCAAGGCGGCGTTCGGCCAGATCCAGGATGTCAGCGGGCGCATCCAGCTGTTCCTGCAGGCGTCGACCCTGGCCGGGCGCTTCGAGGCCTTCAAGGCCTGGGACGTCGGCGACATCATCGGTGTCGAGGGCACGCTGATGCGGACCCGGACCGGCGAACTGTCGGTGAAGGTGGACGCGCTGCGCATGCTCACCAAGTCGCTGCGCCCGCTTCCGGACAAGTGGCACGGGCTCGCCGATGTCGAGCAACGCTACCGGCAGCGCTACGTGGACCTGATCGTGTCGCCGGATGCGCGGGAGGTGTTCGTGAAGCGTTCGCGCATCATCGCCGCCATGCGGCGCTGGCTGGATGCGCGCCACTTCCTGGAAGTGGAGACGCCGATGATGCATTACCTCGCCGGCGGGGCCACCGCGAAGCCGTTCACCACCCATCACAACGCCTTGGACCTGGACCTGTTCCTGCGCGTGGCACCCGAGCTCTACCTCAAGCGGCTGGTGGTCGGCGGCTTCGAACGCGTCTACGAGATCAACCGCAACTTCCGCAACGAAGGCGTCAGTACCCGGCACAACCCCGAATTCACGATGCTGGAGCTGTACGAAGCGTACGTGGCCTACGAAGACGTGATGGACCTCACCGAGTCGATGATCCGCGACGTGGCGGCCGGCACCATCGGATCCACCACGCTGGACTGGGACGGCCAGTCGATCGACCTGGCGCCGGCCTTCCGCCGCTGGCGGCTGGAAGACGCGGTGCGCGAATGCAACCCCGACATCAGCGCCGGGGATTGCCGCGACCGCGAGGCGCTCGCGGGACACTGCCGCCGCCTCGGCATAGCGGTGAAGCCGGGGCAGGGCTGGGGCAAGCTGCTGCTCGAACTGTTCGAGCGCACGGTGGAGGCCGACCTGGTGCAGCCGACCTTCATCACCCACTACCCGGTCGAGGTCTCTCCGCTCGCGCGCGAATCGGACAGCCAGCCCGGCATCACCGACCGCTTCGAGCTGTTCGTCGGCGGCCGTGAGCTGGCCAACGGGTTCTCCGAGCTGAACGACCCGGAGGACCAGGCGGCGAGGTTCCGCGCGCAGGTGGACGCCATGGCCGGTGGCGACGACGAGGCCATGCATTTCGACGGCGATTACATCCGCGCCCTTGAGGTCGGGTTGCCGCCCACCGGCGGTCTCGGCGTTGGCATCGACAGGCTGGTCATGCTGCTGACCGGGCGCTCATCGATCCGCGATGTCCTGCTGTTCCCGTACATGCGGCCGGAGGCCCCCTGATCGCAGGGCTGGCGCGGAGCTGACCGGGAGTGTCAGGATGTGACCGGTGCCGTCCTGATCGGTGCCGGGTCCCTGCGCAGGCGCAGGTCGCGCGGCGCTCCGGGCGGGCACAGGACTTGCTTGCCACACGTTTCGTTCCCGGCGCTCTCGGTCGGGCCGCTCGGGGACAGTGCTGCACGGAGCGCCACGCCATTGAACATCGTCATCGTCGACGACCAGTCCTCCGCACGCACCATGCTGCGGCACATCCTCGAGGACATCAGTCCCGAGCTGGCGGTGCTCGATTTCGGTGACCCGCAGTCGGCCCTGCGCTGGTGCGAAGACAACCGCCCGGATCTTCTGCTGCTCGACTACCGCATGCCGGTGATCGACGGGCTGGAGTTCGCGCGCCGGTTCCGGCGGCCGCTGCTGCACCGCGACGTGCCGATCGTGCTGGTCACGGTGGTCGGCGACGAGCCGATCCGGCAGGCGGCGCTGGAAGCGGGCGTGATCGATTTCCTCGTCAAGCCGGTGCGGCCGCGCGAACTGCGGGCGCGCTGCCGCAACCTGCTGCAGTTGCGGCAGCAGTCCGAATCGGTCAAGCAGCGTGCGCTCTCGCTGGAGCAGCGCCTGCTGTCGAGCCTGCACGAGGTTGAGGAACGCGAACGCGAGACGCTTTCGCGGCTGGCGCGCGCGATCGCGTACCGCGACGCCGGCACCAGCGCCAACCTGGCGCGGCTGGCCAGCGTGGCGGCGCTGGTGGCGGAACACCTCGGCATGTTCGAGGACGAGGTGCGGATGATCGAGCTTGCCGCCCCGCTGCACGACATCGGCAAGATCGCCATCCCCGATGCGGTCCTGATGAAGCCGGGCCCGCTCGACGCCGCCGAGCTCGCGGTCATGCGGACCCATCCGCAGATCGGACACGACCTCCTCGCCGACAGCCAGAACCGGTTCATCCAGATCGGCGCGGTGATCGCGCTGCGCCACCAGGAGCGGTACGACGGCAGCGGCTATCCCGGCGGCCTGAGCGGCGAACAGATCCCGATCGAGGCGCGCGTGGTCGCGGTGGCCGATGTCTTCGACGCGCTGATTTCGAAACGCCCGTACAAGCATGCCTGGACCGTCGACGAGGCGCTGGACTACATCGCCGCCGAGAGCGGGCGCCTGTTCGATCCCGGCTGCGTGGAAGCGCTGTTGCGCAGCCGCTCGCGGCTCGATGACATCTGCGCACGGTTCGCGCCCGCGACGGCGGCGGTGGCCAAGGAGTGACCACATGAATATCGTCAGCTTGACCTGGCTGCGCGCCAGGCTGACCGGCCGCGCCGACAGCGAGCATGGCCAGGTGCTGGTGCGTATCGCCATCACCGCGCTGTTCTGCGCCTACCTCGGCTGGCAGGTCCGCGAACTGGGCACCGGCAGTGCGTTGTTCGCCACGTGGATGGTGCTGATCGGCGAACTCGCGGTCGGCTTCGGGCTGCTGCTCGCGATCCTGGTCGACCCGGCGCCTTCGCCGACACGGCGCTGGATCGGCATGCTCACGGACTACTCGGCACTCGGCCTGGTCATGTACATGCAGGGCGAGACGGCCAGCCCGCTCTACAGCGTGTACCTGTGGGTCACCATCGGCAACGGCCTGCGCTTCGGGACGCGGTACCTGTATTCCGCGACGGCGCTGGCCAGCGTCTCGTTCCTGTGCGTCCTGCTCACCACGCCCTACTGGCAAGGCAACACGTTCCTGTCCTGGGGGCTCCTCGCCGGGCTGGTGGCGATTCCGCTGTATTTCGCCTCGCTGCTGAAGGCGCTGACGCGGGCGGTGGCCGAGGCCCGTCGCGCCAACGATGCGAAGAGCCGGTTCCTGGCCAACATGAGCCACGAGTTGCGCACGCCGCTGAACGGGATCCTCGGCATGTCCGAGCTGCTGTCGGCGAGCCGGCTGACGTCGGAGCAACGCGAGTCGACCGGCATCATCCACACCTCGGCGCAGACGCTGCTGATGCTGATCGAGGA
>DATINB010000010.1:0-8285 GCA_035474775.1 Luteimonas sp. | reverse complement strand
TGACCTTGAGGCGCGCCAGCGCGACGGCGGCGAGCAACGCCACGACGCCCGCGGTCACGTAGGCGGGCGCCTCCCCGGCCCAGCCGACGATGGCCCCGCCCAGCGCCGGCCCGACCACCAGGCCGGACTGGAAGACGATGCTGCCCAGGCTGGCGCCGCGTGCGAACTGCGCGCGCGGCAACACGCGGGCGAACAGTGCGTTGTAGACCGGCCCCAGGAAGGCGCGCACCGCCCCGGTGAGTGCCACCGCCGCATAGATCGCCGCCACGCCGCCACCCAGGTGGCCCCGCGCGATGGCCGCCAGCAGCAGTGGCGTGGTCGCGAGGGCGACACAGGCCAGCATGCCCAGGCGGCGGCGTGGCAGTTGGTCGACCAGGTAACCGGCGAACGGCGCCACGCAGAAGTACGGCAGCACTTCGGCCAGGCCGATCAATCCCAGCATCCAGGGGTCGCGGGTCAGCGCGTAGACGTGCCAGCCCACGGTGACGGCGACGATCTGGTAGGACAGGATCGAGCAGATCCGGTAGCCCATCAGGGCCCGGAACGCCGGGTTGCGCAGCGGCGCGGCCCGGCTGCCGTCGCGGTCAGCGACCGCGGGGTCGCCGCTCACGCCAGCGCGCGCTGCGCGGTCTCGCGGATGAAGCCGAGCAGGGCGGACAGGCCGTTGCTGCGGGTCGGCGACAGGTGCCGGGCGAGCCCGATGGAGGCCACGAAATCAGGCGGCGTGTCCACGATCTCCCGTGCGCTGCGCCCGGAGTACACGCGCAGCGCGAGCTGGATCAGCCCGGACACGATCGCCGAGTCGCTGGCGGCCGTGAAGGTCAGGCGGTCGGCATCGCCGGAGGGCACGATCCACACCATCGACTGGCACCCCAGCAGGCGGTGCTGCTCGATGCGGAGGGCGTCTTCGAATGGGGGAAGCTTGCGGCCGAGGTCGATCAGGTACTGGTAGCGCTCGCTCCAGTCGCTGAAGAACGCGAACTCGTCCGCGATCGCCGCCTGCGCCTCGGCGGCGGTGGCTTCCGCCGGGGCTTCCGGATGCAGGGTCATGCGCGCTTCCAGCGCACGCCCCGTGCGGTGTCCTCGAGCAGCACGCCTTCCGCGGCCAGCGCATCGCGGATGCCGTCGGCGCGCGCGAAGTCGCGGCCCTGGCGCGCAGCCTCGCGCGCGTCGATCAGGCCCTGGATGCGCAGGTCGTCGCCGTTGCCGACGCCGCGCGCGAACCAGTCGGCAGGCGACTGCTGCAGGAGCCCCAGCGCCACACCCGCGCCCAGCAGGTCGGACTTGGCCCGGCGCCGGGCGTCGGTGCTGCCACCGCGGCGCGCATCGGCGGCGATGCGGGCCAGTTCGGCCAGCGCCTGCGGCGTGTTGAGGTCGTCGTCCAGGGCGGCCTCGATGGCCGGTGGGATCAGCGCCGGCGCATCGATGTCGGCCAGGTCGCGCAGCGTCCCGTACAGCCGGTCCAGCGTGCGCAGCGACTGCTCGATCACCGCATCGGACCACTCCAGCGGCTGCCGGTAATGCGCCGACAGCAGGGCATGGCGGAGGGCCTCCGGCGGGTGCGCCCGCACCAGGTCGTGGATCTTCTCGATGTTGCCCAGCGACTTCGACATCTTGGTGCCGGCGAAGTTGAGCATGCCGTTGTGCAACCAGTAGCGCGCGAACGGCCGCCCGCCATGCGCGCATTCGCTCTGCGCGATCTCGTTCTCGTGGTGCGGGAACTGCAGGTCGACGCCGCCGGCGTGGATGTCGATGGTCTCACCCAGGTGCGCCTCGGCCATCGCCGAGCATTCGATGTGCCAGCCGGGGCGGCCCTGGCCCCAGGGCGATGGCCAACCGGGCAGGTCGCCCGTCGAAGGTTTCCACAGCACGAAGTCGCCGGGTGCGCGCTTGTACGGCGCCACCTCCACCCGTGCACCGGCCAGCATGTCGTCCGGATCGCGCCGCGACAGCTTGCCGTAGCCGGCGAAGCTGTCGACGGCGAACAACACGTGTCCGTCCGCGGCATAGGCATGGCCGCCGGCGACGAGCCGCTCGATCATGGCCACGATCTGCGCGATGTGGCCGGTGGCCGTGGGTTCGATGTCCGGCGGCGGCACGCCCAGCGCGGCCATGTCCTCGCGGAACGCCGCCGCGAAGCGGTCGGTGATGGCGGAGATCGGCACGCCCTGCGCACTGGCCGCCGCGTTGATCTTGTCGTCCACGTCGGTGATGTTGCGCGCGTAGCGGACCGCGCCATGGCGCCGGCGCAGCAGGGCGGCCAGCAGCGCGAACACCACGTACGGGCGGGCGTTGCCGATGTGCACGTAGTCGTACACGGTGGGCCCGCACACGTACATCGTCGGGCAGGCCGGATCCAGCGGGATGAACGGCTCGGACTGGCGGGTCAGGGTGTTGTAGAGACGCAGGCTCATCGTCGCGACCGGCTGGCAATCGGTCGATTCTACCGGCAGCGCCGCGACCCGATGGATGCGTTCAGCACCCTGCCACGCACAGACCCTACACTCGGGGCCTGCTCCGCCAACCGGGTCACGATGCGCTACCGCCGATGCCTGACGCCACTGCCGTTCCTGCTGGCCGCGATCGCCGTCCCGCTGCACGCGCAGGAGACGGTGCTGCAGGCCGAGAACGTACGCACGGAATACGCGCAGGTGCTGCGTGCGGAGCCGGTCTACCAGGTCCTGCATGCCACCAGCATGGTGGAGCGCTGTGGCCAGTCCACGCCGGTGGATGACAGCGACCAGCGGCGCGGGATCTCGCGGGTGGTCGGTGCCGTGAAGGACGTCCTGACCCCGGAGCCCGAGCCCGCCGAGGGTGCCCGCGCCGACGATTGCCGCATGGTCCCGGTCGACCGCGAATTCCGTCGCCCGATCGCCTACGACGTCGACTACATCCACAAGGGGGTCCGCTACCGGTCCCGGCTGCCGCACGACCCGGGCAACCGGGTCCGGGTCCGGGTCTCGGTGACGCCGGTGTTGCCGCGGAGCGCGCCGCGCTGACGGCCACGGTTGCCCGCCGCGGTGGTGCGTGCCACCATGCGCGCCGATGCAGCACACCCGCGCCAACCCCGACATCCTCACCTCCGCCCGCATGGCGGCCGGGATGACGTCGCGTGCGCGCCGAGCGGAAGCCCACCTCCACGCCGGCTGACCGGGGCTCGCCGTATCGAGCGTCCATGACCAACCCGGCCGCCGCGCCGGGTTTTTTCGTTTCCAGCAACCGGGACACCCGATGAAGCACTTCCTCAACACCCAGGACTGGGCCCGCGCCGACCTCGACGCGCTGCTGTCCGATGCGGCCCGGTTCAAGCGCGAGCGCCTCGGCGACGCCCTCAAGGGCCGCTCGATCGCGCTGGTGTTCTTCAACCCGTCGCTGCGCACGCGCACCAGCTTCGAACTCGGCGCCTTCCAGCTCGGCGGCCACGCGGTGGTGCTGCAGCCGGGCAAGGATGCCTGGCCGATCGAGTTCGACCTGGGCACGGTGATGGACGGCGACACCGAGGAGCACATCGCCGAGGTGGCCCGCGTGCTGAGCCGCTACGTCGACATGATCGGCGTGCGCGCGTTCCCGAAGTTCGTGGACTGGTCGGTGGATCGCCAGGACCGGGTGCTGCGCGGGTTCGCCGAGTACGCCACGGTGCCGGTGATCAACATGGAAACCATCACCCACCCCTGCCAGGAGCTGGCCCACGTGATGGCGCTGCAGGAGCGCTTCGGCGGCAGCGACCTGCGCGGGAAGAAATACGTGCTGACCTGGACCTACCATCCCAAGGCGCTCAACACCGCGGTGGCCAATTCGGCGCTGACCATCGCCACGCGCATGGGCATGGACGTCACCCTGCTGTGCCCCACGCCCGAGTACGTGCTGGACGAACGCTACATGGGCTGGGCGCGCGACAACGTCGCCGAGAGCGGCGGCTCGCTGGTCGTCAGCCACGACATCGACAGCGCCTACGACGGCGCCGACGCGGTGTACGCGAAGAGCTGGGGCGCCCTCCCGTATTTCGGCAACTGGGCCGCGGAGAAGCCGATCCGCGACCGGTTCCGGCATTTCATCGTCGACGAGGCCAAGATGGCGCGCACCCGCGATGGCGTCTTCAGCCACTGCCTGCCTCTGCGCCGCAACGTCAAGGCCACCGACGCGGTGATGGATTCCCCCGCCTGCATCGCCATCGAGGAGGCCGGGAACCGGCTCCACGTCCAGAAGGCGGTGATGGCCGCGCTGGCCGCGCAGTGAGGATGCGCGCGCGCCGGGGCAGCTGCGCCGCGGCGGCGCCGCTCGCCACGCGCGGCCGGCCCGCTTTCCGTTGCAGTTCCAGCGTCGATTCCCGCTCCAGTTCCGCCATCCGACTCCACCGGACCCCGACATGACCGACCAATCCATCGTCCTCGCCTTTTCCGGCGGCCTCGACACCAGTTTCTGCGTGCCCTACCTGCAGGCGCAGGGCTGGGCCGTGCACACCGTGTTCGCCGACACCGGCGGCGTGGATGCCGCCGAGCGCGCGACCATCGAGCAGCGTGCCGCCGAGCTCGGCGTGGCGAGCCACGTCACCGTCGACGGCGGCCCGGCCATCTGGTCCGGCTTCGTGAAGCCGTTCGTGTGGGCGGGCGAGGGCTACCAGGGCCAGTACCCGCTGCTGGTCTCCGACCGCTACCTGATCGTCGACGCCACCCTGGCGCGGGCCGCGGAACTCGGTACCCGTGCGGTGGCGCATGGCTGCACCGGCATGGGCAACGACCAGGTGCGCTTCGACCTGGCGGTCAAGGCCAGCGGCGACTACACCATCGTGGCGCCGATCCGCGAGATCCAGAAGGAGCACACGCAGACCCGCGCCTACGAGCAGCAGTACCTCGAGGAACGCGGCTTCGGCGTGCGCACCCGGCAGAAGGCCTACACCATCAACGAGAACCTGCTGGGGCTGACCATGTCCGGCGGCGAGATCGACCGTTGGGAAGCGCCGGGCGAGGGCGCGCGCGGCTGGTGCGCACCGCGCGCGGCATGGCCGGTGGAGGCGTTGACGGTGTCGGTGCGCTTCGAGGCCGGCGAGGCCGTGGCGCTCGATGGCCAGGCCATGCCCGGCCACGACCTCCTGGCCCTGCTCAACCGCCAGTTCGCGCAGTACGGCGTGGGCCGCGGCATGTACACCGGCGACACCACCATCGGCCTCAAGGGCCGCATCGTGTACGAAGCACCCGGGTTGACCGCGCTGCTGGTGGCGCACCGCGCGCTGGAGGAAGCGGTGCTCAGCAAGCAGCAGAACCGCTTCAAGCCGGACGTGGCGCGCAAGTGGGTGGAGCTGGTCTACGAGGGGTTCTTCCACGATCCGTTGAAGACCGACCTGGAAGCCTTCCTGGCCTCGTCGCAGGCGATGGTCAACGGCGAGGTGCTGCTGGAGACCCGCGGTGGCCGCGTCGACGCAATCGCCGTGCGCTCGCCGCACCTGCTGCACGCCAAGGGCGCGACCTACGCGCAGTCGGCCGACTGGGGCGTCGAGGAGGCGGAGGGCTTCATCAAGCTCTACGGGATGAGCTCCACGCTGTGGGCAGAGGTCAACCGGTCGTGACCCGCGCGGCTGGCCACGGAACCTCCGCGCATGCTTGAACGCGTCCTCCACCACCTCGAGCGGCTGGTGGCCTTCGATACGCGCAATCCACCGCGCGCGATCGACGGCGACGGCATCTTCGCCTACCTGCGCGACGCGCTCCCCGGTTTCCGGCTGCGCACCGAAGACCATGGTGCAGGCGCGGTGTCCCTGCTGGCCGTGCGCGGCGCGCCTGACGTCCTGTTCAACGTGCACCTGGACACCGTGCCGTCGTCGAACGGCTGGCAGGCCGATCCGCACGTGCTGCGGGTCGCGGACGGTCGCGCGGTCGGGCTGGGTGCCTGCGACATCAAGGGCGCGGCGGCGGGGCTGCTGGCGGCGGCGGAAGCGACCGGCGGCGGCGCCGCGTTCCTGTTCACCAGCGACGAGGAAGCCAACGATGCGCGTTGCGTGCCGGCGTTCCTTGGCAGCGCGCACGGCTTTTCCGATGTGGTGGTGGCGGAGCCGACCGCCTGCGAGGCGGTGCTCGCGCACCGCGGCATCGCCTCGGTGGCGATGCGCTTCGCCGGCACCGCGGGCCATGCCTCGTCCGCGGATGCGCTGCAGGCCAGCGCGCTGCACCAGGCGATGCGCTGGGGCCATGGCGCGTTGGCGCTGGTCGAGGCCGAGTCGCACCAGCGGTTCGGCGGGCTCACCGGCCTGCGCTTCAACATCGGCCGCGTGGAAGGCGGCATCAAGGCCAACGTGGTGGCGCCGGAGGCGGAGGTGCGCTTCGGCTTCCGCCCGCTGCCGTCGCAGGATGCGGACGCGCTGCACGCGCGCTTCGCTGCGTTGGCGCCGCCCGGCACCACGTACACGCCCACGTTCCACGGCCCGTCGCTTCCGGGCGGGGACGTGGCCGACGCCGAGGAACGGCGGCTGGCCGCGCGCGACCTCGCCGACGCGCTCGGCCTGCGGATCGGCAACGCGGTCGACTTCTGGACCGAGGCCTCGCTGTTCTCGCAGGCCGGGCTGACCGCGCTGGTGTTCGGTCCCGGCGACATCGCGCAGGCGCACACCGCGGATGAATGGGTCGCGCTGGAGCAGCTCGACCGCTACGCCGCGCACGTGGTGCGCATGCTCGACGCGCGCCGTTGACCCTGCTGCGCGGTGGCGATCCGGTCCACCGCGTGTTTCCCGTTCCCTTTCGACCCTCCCGCCACACGCCACACGACGAAGCGCCCATGCAACCCCACCAGCAGACCCGCCAGACCATCGTCCGCCTGCTCTCCAGCATGGCCAGCGCCAAGGAGATCAGCCAGTACCTGAAGCGCTTCTCGCAGCTCGATGCCAAGCGCTTCGCCGTGGTCAAGGTCGGCGGCGCGGTACTGCGCGACGACCTCGACGCGCTGGCCTCGTCGCTGTCCTTCCTGCAGCAGGTCGGCCTGACGCCGATCGTGGTGCACGGGGCCGGCCCGCAGCTCGACGACGCGCTGGCCGAAGCGGGCATCGAAAAGCAGACCGTGAACGGCCTGCGCGTGACCACGCCGGAGGCGCTGGCGATCGTGCGGCGCGTGCTGCAGGCCGCCAACCTGCGCCTGGTGGAAGCGCTGCAGGCGGCCGACACCCGTGCCACCTCGATCACCGGCGGCGTGTTCGAGGCCGACTACATGGACCGCGACACGCTGGGCCTGGTGGGCGTGGTGCGCCAGGTCAACCTGGCGCCGATCGAGGCCAGCCTGCAGGCCGGCTCCATCCCGGTGATTGCAAGCCTTGGTGAAACCAGCGGCGGCCAGATCCTCAACGTCAACGCCGACTTCGCCGCCAACGAGCTGGTGCAGGTGCTGCAGCCGTACAAGATCATCTTCCTGACCGGCACTGGCGGCTTGCTCGACGGCGCGGGCAGGGTCATCGATTCCATCAACCTGTCCACCGAATACGCGCACCTGATGGCCCAGCCCTGGCTGGGCGGCGGCATGCGCGTCAAGATTGAGCAGATCGGGCAGCTGCTTGCGGGCCTGCCGCTTGCGTCATCGGTGTCGATCACGCGCCCGGCCGATCTCGCCAAGGAGCTGTTCACCCACAAGGGCTCCGGCACGCTGGTGCGGCGGGGCGAGACGGTGCTGCAGGCGGACGCATGGGACGCGCTGGACCTGCCGCGGCTGCGCGGGCTGATCGAATCCAGCTTCAGGCGCACGCTCGATGACGACTACTTCGAGCGCACGCCGTTGCTGCGTGCCTACGTCAGCGAGAACTACCGCGCCGCGGTGATCCTCGTCGACGGCATCGAAGTGGACGGCATGCGCGTCCCGTACCTCGACAAGTTCGCGGTGCTCGACGATGCGCAGGGCGAAGGCCTGGGGCGTGCCGTCTGGCAGGTGATGCGCGATGCCACCCCGGCGCTGTCCTGGCGCTCGCGGCACAGCAACCCGGTCAACCATTTCTACTACGCGGAGTCCGACGGCTGCTTCAAGCAGGCCGACTGGAAGGTGTTCTGGTACGGCCTGCCGGGCTTCGACGCCATCCGCGCCGCGGTCGAGGACGCCGGCGCGCGCGCGCCGACCCTGTCCGCGCCGGGGCCGGCGCCATGAATCCGTGGACCGACGTGCCGACCCTGGCCTCCGCGCACGCGGCGCTGGAGCCGCTGGCGCAAGGCCACGTGCCGGCACTGCAGGCCGCCGTCGCAGACGGCGAACTGTGGCGGCTCTGGTACACCTCGGTGCCGGCGCCGGAGGCCGTGGCCCGCTGGGTCGATGCCGCCATC
>DATINB010000009.1:0-1553 GCA_035474775.1 Luteimonas sp. | reverse complement strand
CCACGCGTGGCTGGTCGCTGCGCCGCGACATCCGCCACGCCAGCGGTGGCCAGCCCAGCGCATAGATCACCAGCGCCGCGGTCATCCAGGGCGGCGAGCGCTGCTCGTGCAGCAGCGCGAAGATCGGCAGCGAGGCCAGGATCGCGCCGAGTGTCCGCAGCTGCCAGATGCGCAGCAGGAACGCCCTGGCACGGTGCCCGGGTTGCCTCCCGGCGGAGAGGTCGAGCATCAGCCGCGGGAACCGGGTGCGTTCAACGCAGCAGGCTGTAGGGGCCGCCGCGCGCGAGTGCGCGCACGTAGGCCGGGCGCGCATGGATCCGTTCGAGCCAGGCCTGCAGGCGTGGCCGGGCGGACAGATCGGTGCGCGCGGCTGCCGCTTCGGCCGCGAAGCTCATCTGGATGTCGGCCGCCGAGAACGCATCGCCCGCAAACCAGGCGTGCTCCGAGAGTGCCGCTTCCATGTGCGCCAGGTTCGCGTCGATCTGCGGTTGGACGAAGCCGGCCATCGTCCGATCGGCGATCGCGCGGGCGATGGGCCGCACGAAGAACGGCAGTGGCGCACTGCGGATCCGCGCGAACACCAGGCTCATCAACAGCGGCGGCATGGCGGAGCCTTCCGCGAAATGCAGCCAGTAGCGCCAGCGCAGGCGCTCCGCGGTTCCGGTTGGCGGCACCAGCGTGGCGCCGGCATCGTGACGTTCCAGCAGGGTCTCGATGATGGCGCCGGTCTCGGCGAGCACGTCGCCGGAATCGACCACCACCGGCGCCCGCCCGAGCGGGTGCACCGCGCGCAGCGCCGGCGGGGCCAGGAGTGTGTTGCGGTCGCGCGCATAGCGGACGACCTCGTAGTCCAGGCCCAGCTCCTCGAGCAGCCACAGCACGCGCTGGGATCGCGAGTTCTCGAGGTGGTGGACGACGATCGGGGCGGTCATGGCGGGTCCTGGCGGGGATCGCGGCACCATAGCGTGTCCGGGGTTGCGCGTTCGCAGTCGGGTTGGCAATACGATCCCCCGATCCAGTCCGGGGTGGTCACGGAGGACCCGGGCGCGGCACCGTGGGTCGGCAATCACCTGCCGCCCAGCCGGCGGCTCGCCGCCAGCTCCCGATCAGGCGTTGCCGGCATCCAGCGCCGTCCAGCGCGCGTAGGCGGCGTCCAGGTCCGCCTGGCGCTGCCCCATCGTGGCCTGGTGCGCATCCACCGCCGCGCGCGGCTGCTGGAAGAAGCCGGCGGCGTTCATGGCCGCCGCGAGCGTCGCGAGCTCCGCTTCCAGAGCCTCGATGCGCAGCGGCAGCTGTTCCAGCTCGCGCGCATCCTTGTAGCTGAGCTTGCGCGCAGGTGGCGCGGCCGGAACCGGCGACGTATTCGAGACGCGGCTGGTAGCAGGCGCAGCGGCGTCGGTGGCCGACCGCGTTGCGCCGGAACCGCTCGCACGCTGGCGCAGCCAGTCACTGTAGCCACCCACGTAGTCGCCAACGCGGCCATCGCCCTCCATCACCAGGGTGGAGGTCACCACGTTGTCCAGGAAGTCGCGGTCGTGGCTGACCAGCAGCAG
>DATINB010000008.1:0-6733 GCA_035474775.1 Luteimonas sp. | reverse complement strand
CCAGTCGGCGACCACCCTGTCCGGCGGCGAGGCGCAGCGCGTCAAGCTGTCCAAGGAGCTGTCGCGGCGCGACACCGGCCGGACCCTGTACATCCTCGACGAGCCGACCACCGGCCTGCATTTCCACGACATCGAAGCGCTGCTGGCGGTGCTCCACAAGTTGCGCGACGACGGCAACACGGTGGTGGTCATCGAGCACAACCTGGACGTGATCAAGACCGCCGACTGGGTGGTCGACCTCGGCCCCGACGGCGGCCATCGCGGCGGCGAGATCATCGCCATGGGCACGCCCGAGGAGCTGGCGGCGATGCCGCAGTCGCATACCGGCCGGTTCCTGGCCAAGGTGCTCGGCCTGGACGCCAGGCCGAAGAAGCGGCGGGCAGCGGCATGAGCCGAGAAGGCCAGCCGATGGCGATGCTTCCGTTCGATGCCGCGTTGTCGGTGCGCTGGCGTGACCTGGATGCCTTCGGCCACGTCAACAACGCCCAGTTCCTCTCGTTCGCCGAGGAAGCGCGGCTGCAGTGGATGCAGGCGCTCGACGGACACGGCATCTATCCGGAGGCCTCGCCGGAGGTGGCGGCGATCCAGATGAACTACCGCGCGCAGCTGCACTGGCCGGAGGACCTCGTGATCACCCTCACCGCGGAGCGGGTCGGTACCACCAGCCTCACCGTGGGCCACCGCATCGCGGCGGCCTCCGATGCGTCCCGCGTCTATGCCGACGGCCATGCGGTGGTGGTGTGGATCGGTCCGGAGGGGCGCCCGGTGCCGCTGCCGCGACCGGTCCGGGAGGCGGTCGGCGGCTGAGCCGCTGCAGCGGCCCTGGCCGGCCCTGCACCCGCGTTGCACCCGGAGCGACGGGCTCAGTGCGGGCCGCCGGCCCTCGCCTGCCATCGGCTGCGCACCTGGCGTCCGTCGTCGAGCGTCAACACCATCTCGATGCGGTCGCCGGCCTTGGGCATGGACACCGGCTGCATCAGCATCAGATGCAGTCCGCCCGGTTCCAGCACGACCGTCTCGCCGGCTTCGATCCGCAGCCGGGGCACCGCGCGCATCCGGCTGACCCCGCCCACGACGGTGCTCTCGTGCAACTCGACGGCGCCGAAGGCCGGGCTCGACACTGAAACCACCGTGACCGGCGCCGGGCAGTCGTTGCGCACCGTCGCGAACCCGGCAAGCATCGGCATGGACATCGGGGGCAGGCGCACCCAGCCCGCCTCCACGGCGGGCAGGCACGCGCGCGATGCGGACGGTGCGGGGACCTGCGCGGGGGCCGGCATCACCGCGGAAGCCAGCAGCAGCCCGGCGAGGAGGGATCGTGAGTTCATCCGCCTATGATACGGCGCTTGCCCAGGAGGCTCGGATGTCCACGCTCGTTGAAACGCACGACCATGGCCCACTGCGCGAACTGCGCATGGCGCGCGCGCCGGTGAATGCCCTCGACCCGGCGCTGTGCAGCGCGCTGACTTCGGCGCTGCGCGCGGCCGCCGCCGATGGCGTCTGCGGCGTGGTGCTGGCCGGCGGCCCGAAGGTCTTTTCGGCCGGCCTCGACGTGCCGTTCCTGCTCGGGCTCGGCACGGAAGACCTGCACGCCGCCTGGGCCGCCTTCTTCGAGACCGCGCGCACGCTGGCCGCTGCCCCGATGCCGGTGGTGGCGGCGATCGCCGGCCACGCGCCCGCCGGCGGCTGCGTGCTGGCCCTGTGCTGCGACTACCGCGTCATGGCGTCGGGAGGCGCACGCATCGGCCTCAACGAGACGCAGGTCGGGCTGGTGGCCCCGGAAGGCATCCAGCGCGTGCTGGCGCGCGTGGTCGGCGCGCATCGCGCCGAGCGGTTGCTGGTGGCGGGCGAGCTGGTGGATGCCGGGCAGGCGCTGGCGATCGGACTGGTCGACGAACTCGTGGACGGCGACGCGGTCACCGCACGCGCACGCGCCTGGCTAGAGGGCCTGCTGGCCCTCCCCCGCCGTCCGATGCTGCGCACGCGCCAGATCGCGCGCGCCGACCTGGTCGCCGCGCTCGCCCCGGACCGGCTGAAACTCGCCGACCTGCTGGAGTCGTGGTCGGATCCGGACACCCAGGCCGGCCTGCGCGCGCTGGTCGCCCGGCTCGGCAAGTAGACGGAGCTCAGCCGTCCGTCGGCGTTGCCGAACCGGTAGCCGCGCCGACGCCCGAGACGATCGGCCGAAGCGGGTCCTCGATCCAGCCGCTCCAGGAGCCGGTGTACAGGCGGCCGCCGTCCAGGCCCGCATGCGCCATCGCCAGCAGGTGGTGGCAGGCGGTCACGCCGGAGCCGCAGCTGGCGACCAGCTCGCTGGCCGGCTGCCCGGCGAGCAGGCGTTCGAACTCGGTGGCCAGTTCCACCGCCAGCTTGAACCGCCCGCCGCGCAGGTTCTCCGCATAGGGCCGGTTCACGGCGCCGGGGATGTGCCCCGCGACGGCATCGATGGGTTCGACCTCACCGCGGAAGCGCGGCCCTGCCCGCGCGTCCAGCAGCATGGCGCCGGCGGACAGCGCCTGGTCGAGCCCATCGGCATCGAGCAGCCGGGCGCGATCGAAGGTTCCGGGGTAGGCCGGCGCCGGATCGACCCGGGGCGGCAGCGCGGTGACGGGACGACCGGCTTCCAGCCACCCCTGCCAGCCGCCGTCCAGCACCGCGGCACGTGCGTGTCCGAACGCCTGCAGGAGGAACCACAGGCGCGCCGCGAATGCACCGTCGCCGTCGTCGTAGGCCACCAGCTGGTGTCGCGGGGTGAGGCCGCAGTCGCCCAGCACCCTTGCGAACGCTGCGTCGGACGGCCACGGATGTCGGCCCGCGCCAGGCACGTGCGGTCCCGACAACTGGTCGTGCAGACGCAGGTGGATGGCACCCGGCAGGTGGGCTTCGGTGTAGGCCCGCCGACCCGCCCCGTCGTCGGACAGGCTCGCGCGCACATCGACCACGACCAGCGGAGCCGAACCCAGCGCAGGTGCCAGCTGACCCGCCTCCACGAGCGTGCGCCAGTCGATCCCGTTCATTGCATGGTCCCCGCCATGCGTTCGCGCAGATTGAACAGGATCGACGCGGTGGCGCCCCAGATGCGCTGCGTCGGTGCGCCAGGGAAGCGGCGGAACTCCAGCACCTGGCGCCTGCGGCCGGCGAATTCGATGGCCACGGCCTGCAGGTTGTCGGGGGCCATCAGCCACGCCAACGGCACCTCGAACACCTCCGCGACCTCGTCGGGTTCGGGCACCGGGACGAACGAGGCGACGACCTCGGCCACCACCGGCACGATGCGGAAGCCGGTGACGGTGCGCAGGGGATCGAGGTAGCCGAGCGGACGCGCCGACCCGCGGGGCAGGCCGATTTCCTCGCGCGCCTCGCGCAGCGCGGCCGACACCGGGCCGTCGTCGCCCGGGTCGACCCTCCCGCCGGGGAAACTCACCTGGCCCCCGTGCTGGCGCAGGCTCAGGTTGCGCCGGGTCATCAGCACCTGGGTCTGCGTGCGCTGCACCAGTGGGACCAGCACCGCTGCCGCGGACTCCACGTTGCCGGGCATCACCACGCCTTCCAGCTCGTGCAGGTTCCAGCCGGCCCCGTCCGGGGCCGAATCCAGCGGGTGCAGGGCGGACTGCAGCGTGCGCAACGCGTCGGCAGGCAGGCTCATTGCGCGGCCGCGCGCGCCGGCAACACCACGTCCATCAGGTGCAGCCGTTCGGCGTCGTCGAGGCGCGACCAGGCGGTGATCTCGTCGATGGTCCGGTGGCAGCCGTCGCACAGGCCACGCGGATCGATCGTGCACACCCCCGTGCAGGGCGAGAGGACGGCGGCGACCACAGGCTGCATCGGAACTCCAGTCGATTCGGATCCGGAAACGCACTGCGCCGGCACGAGGCCGGCGCAGTGTCACCACGATTCCCGCGGGTGGATCCCGCGCGGCGACACCGGCCGGGGCCGGGCACCGTCGTCCACGCGATTACTTGACGCTGAGCAGCTTGACGTCGAAGGCAACCGCCTGGTTCGCCATCCGACCGGCCTGCATGGTGCTGCCGTAAGCCTTGTCGCCCGGCAACACGACTTCCCAACGGGCACCGGTCGGCATCTGGGTCAGCGCCTCGCGCAGGCCCACGAGCGGGATCTGGCTGAGCTTCATGGTCACCGGGCCGGCCGGCTTGCCTTCCTGCGCCTGGCTGGTGTCGACCAGCACGGTGCCGTCAGGCAGCGAGCCCTTGTACTGGATCTGCACTTCGCTCGCGGCCGACGGCTTGGCACCGCTGCCCGCCTCGACGACCTTGTACTGCACCCCGCTGGGCAGGGACTTGACGCCTGCCTTGGCCTTGTTCTGCGCCAGGAAGGCGTCGCTCTTGGTCTTGTTGTCGGCGGCCATCTTGGTGAACTCGGCCTGCATCTTGGCCTGCTGGCGCTTCTGCATGTTCTCCACGGCGACGCGCAGCTGTTCCACCGGAACGCCAGGCTCCTTCTTCGCGAAGCCGTCCTGCACCGCCTTGGTCACGGTGGCAACATCGATCGCCTCGCCGCTTTCGGCGAGGTTGCGCCCAAGGTCGTAGCCGAGCGCATAGCTCAGCTTGCCCTTCTCTGATGTGGTGTCCTGGGCCGCGGCTGCGCCGGCGGTCAGGGTCAGTGCCGCGAGGGTGACGGCGAGCAAACGCAACTTCATTCGGTGACTCTCCAGGGAGGCTCGGGATGGGGGTCCCACGTGCGTGGGGGCGTCGAACCGCCCCGGCAGGACGCGGTAGGATACCGGCCGCAGGGCTTAACCGCCACTGACGACCTGCCTTCGGACCACGCGCCAGCCAGTTGGTTCCGTGGCATCCGTTCCGCCGCACCCGGACCCGCCCATGCCCGACACCCCCCTGCTAGTCGCCGACCGCGGCGCCGTCCGCGTCGTGACGGTCAACCGTCCCGACAAGCTCAATGCACTCGACCTCGCCACGCTGGTGGCCTTGCATGCCGCCTTCGATGCCGCCGCCGACGACGACGCCATCCGCGTGGTGGTGCTCACCGGCGCCGGTGCCAAGGCGTTCGTCGCCGGCGCCGACATCGCGGCGATGGCCGACCTGTCGGCGACCCGCGCACGGGATTTCTCGCTCGTCGGGCAACGGATGATGCGCCGCATCGAACGCATGCCCAAGCCGGTGCTGGCGATGGTCAACGGCTTCGCTCTGGGCGGTGGACTGGAGCTCGCGATGAGCTGCCATCTGCGGATCGCCGCCGACACCGCCAGGCTGGGGCTGCCCGAAGTGACCCTCGGCCTGGTTCCGGGCTTCGGAGGCAGCCAGCGACTGCTGCGCCTGGCCGGCCGGGCGGCGGCGCTGGAGCTGTGCCTGCTGGGCAAGCCGGTGGACGCGGGCCGCGCGCTGGCCCTGGGGCTGGTCAACCGCGTGGTCGCGGCCGATGCGCTGGAAGCCGAGACATGGGCGCTCGCCGACGCGCTGGCGGCGCAGGCGCCGCTGGCGGTGCGCGGCATCCTCGATGCCATCGCCATCGGCGGCGACGTGCCGCTGGACGACGCACTGGAGTACGAGAGCGCGCAGTTCGGCCTGGTGTTCTCCACCGACGATGCTCGCGAAGGCATGCACGCGTTCCTGGAGCGTCGCAAGCCGCTGTTCCACAACCGCTGATGGTTCCGGCTGCTGCGGACGGCGTCCGCCAGCCGGCCGGCGTGATCGCGTCCTGGCGCAATGGCGATCGCGACGGGGCCATCGAGGCCGGACTGATGGCGCTCGATGCCGCGGACCCGGGATTGTCCGCCGACGATGCGCTGCAACTGCGTGCCATACAGGCCGCACTCCACGCGGCCTGGGCGGCGCGCGAACGCCATCGGCAACGATCCGCTCGGCTGTCCCGTCGCGCTGCGGAGCGCGATCGCCGCCGCACCCCTGGCGCCGATCCGCAGACCGGCGCCGGCGCTGCACCTGCAGCCGGAGCCGGGGTGGGACTGCCACCGGCCGCGGCGGCCGCCCTGGCCCGTGCCAAGGCCCGCGCCGCAATGCCGCGATGAGGACGCCCGCGCGCTCCCGCACCCGGCTGTCGCGCGCGGAGATCGCCGAGCTGTTCGCGCGGCTGGCCAGCCTGGATCCGGAGCCGAAGACCGAACTGGTCTACGAGACACCCTTCCAGCTGCTGGTGGCGGTGGTGCTGTCCGCGCAATCCACCGATGTCGGCGTCAACAAGGCGACACGCCGGTTCTTCCCGGTCGCGGGAACGCCGCAGGCGATCGCGGCGCTGGGCGTCGAGGGGTTCAAGCCGCACATCGCCAGCATCGGCCTGTTCAATTCCAAGGCCGCCCACGTGGTCGCCCTGTCGCGGATCCTGCTCGAACGGCACGGTGGCGAGGTGCCGCGCAGCCGCGAGGAACTCGAGGCACTGCCCGGCGTGGGACGCAAGACCGCCAACGTGGTGCTCAATGCCGCCTTCGGCGAGCCGACCATCGCGGTCGACACGCACATCTTCCGGGTCGGCAACCGCACCGGGCTCGCGCCCGGCACCGACGTGCGCCAGGTGGAGGACGTGCTGCTGCGGGTGGTGCCGCGTGCCTACCTGCAGCATGCGCACCACTGGCTGATCCTGCACGGACGCTACGTCTGCAAGGCGCGCCGACCGGAGTGCCCCACCTGCGTGATCCGCGACATCTGCCGCTATCGCGAAAAGACCCCGGGGTCGCCCCCGGGATCCGTCCCGGTCACCGATGCCGTGGACGCCGGCAGCGCGCCGACGCGCCGCCGGCGAACGG
>DATINB010000007.1:0-1787 GCA_035474775.1 Luteimonas sp. | reverse complement strand
GGCGACAAGCACCACGTCGCCCTCGCGGGTGGCGGCGGGCAGGCGGCGTCCACGTCCGACCACGTCGCCGGACTCGCAGATGGGGCCCACCACGTCGCAGGGAACCTGCCCGTCGTCGTCGATCCGCGTCAGGTTGTGGATCCCATGCCAGGCGTCGTACAGCGCCGGCCGCATCAGCGTGTGCATGCCGGCGTCCAGCCCCACCCGGCGCACGCCCTGCTTGGCCACCACCTGCGTCACGCCGGCCAGCAGCACCCCGCATTCCGCGACCAGGTAGCGGCCCGGTTCGACGGCCAGCGCGTAACGCGGCCAGGCAGCCTTGATGTCGGTCAGTCCCGCCGCCCATGACGCCAGGTCGAACGGCTCCGCGTCGGGTTTGTAGGGAACCGGCAGGCCGCCGCCGATGTCGATGGTCTCCACCGTGGCGATGCCATCCGCGATGCCGGCGAGCTCCGCATAGACTTCGCGCCAGTGGGCCGGCGTGTCGATCCCGCTGCCCAGGTGGGCGTGTATCCCGGTGATGCGCGCCCCGATGGCCTGCGCCGCGTCGACGAAGGCCGCGACCGCCGGCACCGGCAGCCCGAACTTGGACGCCACGCCGCCGGTGACCACCTTGGCGTGGTGGCCGTCGCCACGGCCGAGGTCGATCCGCAGCCAGAGCGTGCGGCCGCGGAAGGTGTCCGGCCACTCCTGGAGCGCCTCGATGTTGTCCAGGGTGACCGTGGCACCGGCGGCATAGGCCGCGGCGTACTCGCCGCGCGGTGCGAAGCTGGGCGTGAACAGCAGGCGCGAGGCGGCGATCCCGGGCAACGCGCGCAGCACGTGCTCCAGTTCGCCAAGCGACACGCATTCCAGGCCGAAGCCTTCGGCTACGATCGCCCGCAGCACGTCCGGATGGGCATTGGCCTTGATCGCATAGAAGCGGTGATCGATGGCCGCCACCCGCGCCAGCGCCTGGGCGCGCGCACGCACGGTGGGCAGGTGGTAGGCGTAGCGCGGCGTACCGCGCGTGGCCAGCGCCAGCAGGCGCTCGCGTTCACCCTGCCACCAGGCCGGCGCACGCACCCGGCGACCGTGCGCGATCTCGTGCCAGCTGGGCCCGAACACGCCGGCCTCGTCGACCGGCATCGCGCCGCTGTCGATCAGCGCGGCGTGCAACACCGGCAGCAGTCCGCCGGCGTCGGCCTCGTCGATCACGAAGGTCAGGTTGAGGTCGTTCGACGACTGCGAGATCAGGTGCACCCGTTCGCGGCCGAAGGTGGCCCAGACGTCGGACAGCTTGTGCAGCAGGGAGCGCATGCCGCGACCCACCAGCGTGATCGCGGCGCACGGCGCGATCACCTTGACCCGGCAGACCTGCGCAAGGTCCGCCGACAGCTCGCCGAGCACGTCGGTACTGACCAGGTTGTCGTTCGGGTCCAGCGACACGGTGACGTTGGTCTCCGACGATCCGATCAGGTCGACCGACAGACCGTGGCGCTTGAAGCGCTCGAACACGTCGGCCAGGAAGCCGACCTCCTGCCACATGCCCACCGATTCCATCGACACCAGCACGATGCCATTGCGCCGGCTGATGGCCTTAACGCCGGGCACGGTGGCGGCGCTGCCGTCGATGCGGGTCCCGGGAAGCGTCGGCCGCGAGGTATCCAGGATCGCCATGGCCACGCCGGCATCGCGGCAGGGCTTGATGGAACGCGGATGCAGGACCTTGGCACCCGTGGTCGCGATCTCCTGGGCCTCGGCGTAATCCAGCCGCGTCAGCAGCCGCGCATCGGGAACCTCGCGCG
>DATINB010000006.1:0-5731 GCA_035474775.1 Luteimonas sp. | reverse complement strand
GAATGGCCGTTTATCATTGACGGCCAACTCACTTCGGAGGTCCCCTGCCCCGACCTCCAATACCAAGCAAGAAATTCGTTGGGCTAAATCCCCGAGGGCCTCCGCTGGAAGAAAATATTCATGACTAATGAGCTTGATAATTTTAGATAAGCCATGGCTGTCACAAAATTCGAGTACGTCTTTTTCCCATTGTAGATGAGAGCCTAATTCTACGATCGCTTGAACAGGATCAGGCTGAGAGAATGCACGGCGGAAGTCTGCCGCCTTAACAAAAGCTCTCTCTCCTCCTCTCGTCGCCTCATAGCAAATCCCGAAGTTCCCACCCGTGCCAGTAACAGCTTTGACGATTCGCGGCCCAATCAACCAACCACTCGGCAAAGTTTTGCCTTCAAGCCGATCAGCAGGCCAAGGGTTCACTGAGCTCATCGGCGTGCCCCCTGGGCAGTAATGTTGGACTGACCGACTTTGTGAGATGCAAATCGGGGGAGTTACTTAAGTAGAAAGCGGGTTTGGCTTTGGTCCGCTGACCCCGTAAGACCGAGCGGCACGTACCACATCCTTGCTAGTCATCTTGCCGTCCTTCGCCAAGGCTGCGATGGCGGCATGGGCGATGTGGAAGCGGTCGACCTCGAAATGCCGGCGCAAATTGGCGCGGGTGTCCGAACGCCCGAAACCATCGGTGCCGAGTACGGTGTAGGTCATCGGCACAAACGCGCGGACCTGCTCCGGGTAGGCGCGGACGTAGTCGGTCGCAGCGATGGCGGGGCCTTGGCGTCCTTCAAGCTGCTGGGTGACGAAGGCCGTCCGCGGCTTCGCTTCCGGATCAAGGCGGTTGGCGCGCTCGGCATCCGCGCCTTCGCGGGCCAGCTCGTTGAAGCTGGGGCAGCTCCAGATGTCGGCGGTCACGCCGAAGTCGCGGTCCAGCAGCTCCGCGGCGGCGATCGCCTCGCGCAGGATGGTGCCGCTGCCCATCAACTGCACGCGCAGCTCGCCCTTCTTGGGCTTGCCGGCGTCCTTCAGCAGGTACATGCCGCGGATGATGCCGTCGGCACTGCCCTCGGGCATGTCCGGGTGGGCGTAGTTCTCGTTCATCAGGGTGATGTAGTAGTACTCGTCACGCTGCTCGGTGAGCATGCGCTGCATGCCGTGCTGCAGGATCACCGCGACTTCGTAGCTGAAGGTGGGGTCGTAGCTGCGGCAGTTGGGGATGAAGCCGGCCTGCACCATGGAGTGGCCGTCCTCGTGCTGCAGGCCTTCGCCGTTGAGCGTGGTGCGGCCAGCGGTGGCGCCCAGCAGGAAGCCTCTGGAGCGCATGTCCGCGGCCTGCCAGGCGCTGTCGCCGATGCGCTGGAAGCCGAACATCGAGTAGTAGATGTAGAACGGCAGCATCTGCAGGTCGTTGACGCTGTAGCTGGTGGCGCAGGCCATCCAGCTGGCGAATGCGCCGGCCTCGGTGATGCCCTCTTCCAGCACCTGCCCGGCCGCGTCCTCGCGGTAGTACATCAGCTGGTCGCGGTCCACCGGCTTGTACTTCTGGCCGTGCGGCGCGTAGATGCCGAGCTGGCGGAACATGCCTTCCATGCCGAAGGTGCGCGCCTCGTCGGCCACGATCGGCACGCAGCGCGGCCCCACCTGCTTGTCGCGCAGCACGATGGCCAGCGACTGCACGAAGGCCATGGTGGTGCTGATCTCACGCTCGCCGGATGACTTCAGCAGGCGGTCGAACACCTCCAGCTTCGGCGCTTCGAGCGTCTGCGTGGCCTTGCGCCGGCGCTGCGGCAGGAAGCCGCCGAGTGCCTTGCGCCGTTCGTGCAGGTACTCCACCTCGGGCGACTTCGGGCCCGGGTGGAAGAACGGGATCTGGCTCTCGTGCAGCTGGGCGTCGGTGACCGGGATCTGGAAGCGGTCGCGGAAGATGCGGACGTCGTTGTCGTCCATCTTCTTGGTGCCGTGGGTCGGGTTGAGCGACTCGCCGGCCGCGCCCATGCCGTAGCCCTTGACGGTCTTGGCCAGGATCACGGTGGGCATGCCCTTGGTCTTCACCGCCAGGTCGTAGGCGGCGTGGACCTTGTGCGGGTCGTGGCCGCCGCGGTTCAGCCGCCAGATGTCGTCGTCGGACAGGTTGGCCACCAGCGCCGCGGTCTCCGGGTACTTGCCGAAGAAGTTGTCGCGCGTGTACTTGCCGCCGAAGGCCTTGCAGTTCTGGTACTCGCCGTCCACGGTTTCCATCATCAGCTGGCGCAGCTTGCCGGTGGTGTCGCGCGCCAGCAGCGGATCCCAGTAGCTGCCCCAGATGGTCTTGATGACGTTCCAGCCGGCGCCACGGAACGCGCCCTCCAGCTCCTGGATGATCTTGCCGTTGCCGCGCACCGGGCCGTCCAGGCGCTGCAGGTTGCAGTTGACGACGAACACCAGGTTGTCGAGGCCCTCGCGCCCGGCGACGCTGATCGCGCCCAGCGATTCCGGCTCGTCGGTCTCGCCGTCGCCAAGGAAGCACCAGACCTTGCGGTCGGTCTTCGGCATCAGCCCGCGGCCTTCCAGGTACTTCCAGTTGCGTGCCTGGTAGATGGCGCTGATCGGGCCGAGGCCCATCGACACGGTGGCGGTCTGCCAGTAGTCGGGCATCAGCCACGGGTGCGGGTAGGAGCTCAGGCCGCCGCCGTCGACTTCCATGCGGAAACGATCGAGCTGCGACTCGTCGATGCGGCCCTCGAGGAACGAGCGCGCGTAGATGCCGGGCGAGGAATGGCCCTGGATGTAGAGCAGATCACCCGGATGGTCCGCGCTGGGCGCGCGCCAGAAATGGTTGAAGCCGACGTCGTACAGCGTGGCGCCCGACGCGAAGCTGGCGATGTGCCCGCCGAGGTCGCCCGGCTTGCGGTTGGCGCGCACCACCATCGCCATCGCGTTCCAGCGGATGATCGAGCGGATGCGCCATTCCATTGCCGAGTCGCCGGGCGACTTGGCTTCCTGGCCGGCGGGAATGGTGTTGATGTACTCGGTGGTCGGCGCGAACGGCAGGTGGGCGCCGGCGCGGCGGGTGAGCTCGACCATGCCCTGCAGCAGCTGGTGCGCGCGCTCCGGGCCGTCGGCGTCGATCACCGCCTTGATGGACTCGATCCACTCGCGCGATTCCGCGGGGTCGGGGTCGTTCTGCAGCAGCTCGTTCAGCCAGTTCATTGGAAGGCTCCGCCACGGCACGCCGGCCGTGTTGTCAGGACGTCGGGGGGATGTCCCGATTCTAGCAGCGGGTCCGCGGCCGGCCCGCCCGCCGCGGCGCGCCGGTCCGTCGCGAATTGCGCCCCCCGGAGCCATCGACGATCATCCGCCCTTGCGCACGACCACGGCGCCTCCGCGCGCCCGGTCCCGGCGCCTTGCCCGGCCAGCCCATGCCCCTCGCCTCTCCATTGCTGGTCAACCCCGGCCTGCGCCTGCCGGCGCTGGCGCTGGCCATCGTGCTGATCGTGGTGGCGCCGTTCGCCCTGCTGCGCGGCGCCACGGCGCGCAGCGATGCAGCGTTGGCCGCGGTCAGCCACACGCGGCAGGTGGAAGCCACCGTGCACGCGCTCGCCGGCGACGTGCGCAACCTGGAAGCGGCGGCACTGGCGGTGGCGGAGGGCGTGGACGTGACCCAGGTGCGCGCGCGCATCCTGTACAGCAAGCCGCGCATCGAGCCGGCCATGCTGGAACTCGAGCGGCTCACCCGCGACAACCCGGACCAGCAGGTGCGGATCGGCGCGCTGGAGACCAGCATGCGCCTGCGCGTGCAGGCCGCCGAGCAGCTGCTGCGCGACGGGCGCGCCGCGACCGTGGTCGACATCGCCAACCTGGTGACCCGCTTCCCGGTGCACAACCTGGTGGAAGAGATCATCTCCGAGGAGCGCGCCCTGCTTGCGGAGCGCACCGCGGAGGCGGAGCGGACGCGCCGGCAGGCGACCGTGCTGGCCTGGGGCGCGATGCTGGCGCAGCTGTTGCTGCTGGGCGGCCTGGCCTGGCTGGCCACGCGCCTGCTCTCGCAGCGCCTGGCCGCGCAGGGCGACCTGCAGCGGGCCGAAGCCCGCGCCGGTGCGGTGCTGGACACCGTGCGCGAGCCGATCGTGCTGCTCGACCGCCAGCAGCGCGTGGTGATGCACAACGCGGCGTTCGGCGAGCTGTACGGCGTGGACGGCGACGTGCGCGCCACCCCGCTCGCCGACCTTGGCGACGGCGCCTGGCGCGAGGAAGAGATCCTGCGCCGGCTGCGCGACGTGCTCTCGCGCGGGCGCGAGCTGTGGGACTTCGAGCGCGCGCAGCGCACCGCGGACGGCGCCGACCGGGTGATGCTGATCAACGCGCGCGCCATGACGCTGCCCGACAGCGAGCATGACGTGGTGCTGGTGACCGCCAGCGACGTGACCGCGCAGAAGGCCAGCGAGCGCTACATCCGCGAGCTCAACCAGCAGCTCGAGGGCAAGGTGGACCAGGTCTCCGACGTCAACCGCGAGCTCGAGGCCTTCAGCTACTCGGTCTCGCACGACCTGCGCGCGCCACTGCGGCACATCGCCGGCTTCGCCGACAAGCTGGGCCGCCAGTTGGGCGACGGCGCCGACGACAAGAGCCGCCACTACCTCAACGTGATCGAGAGCTCGGCCAAGCGCATGTCGACGCTGATCGACGACCTGCTGGTGTATTCGCGCCTGGGCCGCAGCGCCATCCGCCTGCAGGCGGTGGACATGCAGTCGATGGTCGCCGACACGCGCGCCATGCTCGATGCCAACGCGCGCACCGACTATCCCGACCACCGCATCGACTGGGACGTGGGCGCGCTGCCGATGCTGGTCGGCGACGAGAACATGCTGCGCCAGGTCTGGCTCAACCTGCTCGGCAACGCGGTCAAGTACAGCAGCCGCAGCGAGCCGGCCCGGATCACCGTCACCCACGCCTACGACGATGCCGGCCGCGAGCACCACTTCAGCGTGCAGGACAATGGCGCCGGCTTCGACATGGCCTATTCCAACAAGCTGTTCGGGGTGTTCCAGCGCCTGCACGCGGCCAGCGAGTTCAGCGGCACCGGCATCGGCCTGGCCAGCGTCAAGCGCGTGCTGCTGCGCCACGGCGGCCGCGTCTGGGCGGAATCGCGCCTGGGCGAAGGCGCCACCTTCCACTTCGTGCTTCCCACTACACTCGACCCACCCGCCAAAGGCGCACCCACCGCATGACCGCCATCCGCACCATCCTGCTCGCCGAGGACAGCCCGCACGACGCCGAGATGGCGATCGACGCGCTGCGCGACGCCCACCTGGTCAATCCGATCGTGCACGTCGAGGACGGCGTGGAGACGCTGGACTACCTGTTCCGGCGCGGCAAGTACGCCGACCGCCCCGAAGGCGACCCGGCGGTGCTGCTGCTGGACATCAAGATGCCGCGCATGGACGGCCTGGAAGTCCTCAAGGAGCTGCGCGAGCACGAATCGCTGCGCCGCATGCCGGTGGTGATCCTGTCCTCGTCGCGGGAAGAGAACGACCTCGCGCGCAGCTGGGACCTCGGCGTGAACGCGTACGTCGTCAAGCCGGCGGACTTCGCGGAGCTGACCGAGGCGATGCGGCTGCTCGCGCGCTACTGGTTCCGGTTCGTGGAGCTCCCGCCCCCCAAGTCGTGAGCAAGCTGGACTTCGACGAGAAGACGGCCCAGGCGCTCGAGGCGATCTACGCGACGCGCGACGTGCGCCGGCGCCGCAGCCTGGTGCAGGACG
>DATINB010000005.1:0-2734 GCA_035474775.1 Luteimonas sp. | reverse complement strand
CACAGGCGGCGCTGCGCAGGCACTGCTCGAAGGCCCACAACGCACCCCGTGCATCGCACTCCACGATCTCCAGCCGGCGCAGGTCGACGCCGGCGTCCTGCCACGCCGGGGCGTACGGCAGGTACGGCGGCGCCACCAGCGCCACCACCGCACCGGCCCGGGTCAGCCGCGCCAGCGTGGGCATCAGCAACGCGAGCTCCCCCACGCCATCGGCGGGCAGCAGCAGCTCGGTGAGCGCGGCCGGTGGCCAGCCCCCTTGGGGAAGCAGCGCGTCGAGCACGGCATGCCCGGTCGGCACCCCGCTGGCGGCGGCTACCGGGGCTCGACCGGCGCGCCACAGGGTCTGCGCCGACAGCATCGCGTCGAGCATCCCGGGGCCGGCAACGGCAAGCGCCATCAGCCGCCCCCTGCCAGGCCGCAGGGCGGCGACGCGCCCGCGAAGCCACTGCCGAAGCTCCGCCCGGCACGCCCGCCTGCGGAGTGGACGGTCGTTGCGCCAGGCCGGGCCTGCTGGCGGGCAGTGAGGAAGAAGACATCGAAGATCATGGGTAAAAATCTATTTACCTTGGCGGGCGCAGGCAAGGGCTGCGGAACGGGTCGATTGCATCCGCTGCCGCTCTCACCAGGAGAGACAGGTTGGCGATCAATCACTTGCCCGTGGCAATTGCTGCGGAGCCATCGATCGGTTCAGGCGTGGAATGGTCACCGCCGGAGACCCTCGCAGGCGCCGCCTGCGTCGCACGGGGATTTGAAACACCTCCGGCACCACGACCCGGCGGTGATCGGCCGGCGACCTGAAGACGCCTGACTCAGGTCGGCAACAGCGGCACCGCCAGCGGCGCCAGTAGGCGGCGCCGGAAACTGGCGTTGCGGTAATAACGGATCTTGTCGCACAGCACCGGATGCGCCAGGCCTTCGTACAGCACCACCTGGCGCGTCGCACCCAGCGCCTTGAGTTCCTGCGGCAGCATCAACGCACGACGCTCGTCCGATTCGCTGCGCGACACGTCGCGTCCGCGGCCACGGGTCACGCTGGTGCTGCGCCGGGTGGTGTAGCCCAGCATGTCCGAATAGTCGTTGGCATCCTGCTGCTCGCGCGGCGCGTAGATGATCTGCAGCGCATGGTTGGTGAGCAAGGTGCGCGCCACGTCCTTGCCGTAGGTGGCATCGAGTTGCGCCATGCTCTGGATGATCGGCAGCAGGCGCAGGTTGTAGCCGGCCATGTACGCCACCGCGGAGGCGATGATGTCGACGCGCCCGATCGAGGTGAACTCGTCCATCAGCAGCAGGCACTGGTGCTTCAGGCCCGGATCGTTGCCTGGCAGCACGCGCGTGTTCTGGTTGACCACCTGGCTGAAGAACAGGTTCACGATCACGCGGCTTTCGGCCAGCTTGTCGGGCTGGATGCCCACGTAGACCGTCATGCGCCGGCGGCGGAGGTCGGTGAGCAGGAAGTCGTCGCCACTGGTGGCCGCGTCGAGCACCGGGTTGATCCAGGCATTGAGCGGCTCCTTGAACGTACCGAGGATCGACGCAAAGGTTTCATCCGCCTGCGACAGCAGGTTGGCGAATGCCAGGCGCGCATCCGCGCCGAGGAACGGGCGTCTTGCCAATGCCTCGAGGTAGCCGCGCAACGGCGTGCCGTCGCCCGAGGACAACCGGTGGACCGCACCCAGCGTGGGCGCCGCCGGCGCCACCGGGAACCCGCTGGCGCGGGCATCGTCGTGGTTCTCGAACAGGTACAGCGCGAACGCCAGGAATGCGTTGCGCGCCTGGCTGACCCAGAACTTCTGCTCGGGCCCGGCATCGGGGTAGAGCATGGCGGCGATGCCCATCAGGTCGGAGACGCGGAACGCCGGATCGTCCGACACGTAATGCAGCGGGTTCCAGCGGTGCGTACGCCGGTCGTGGGCGAAGGGATTGAACAGGTAGACGTCGTGGCCCTGGGCGGCACGCCAGCCGCTGGTGAGGCCGAAGTTCTCCTGCTTGATGTCCAGCACCACCACCGACTCGCGATAGTCGAGCAGGTTCGGCACCACCACGCCGACGCCCTTGCCGGAGCGCGTCGGCGCCGCCAGGATCGCGAACTGCTGCCCGCGCAGGCGCAGCAACCGGCCCATCGCGCTGCCGACGATGATGCCGTCGTCGCCACTGCCGAGCAGGCCACAGCGCGCGAGGTCGAGCGGATTGGCGAACCGTGCGTCGCCGTGCAGCGCACGTGCGCGGCGTCGCCACACCAGCCACAGCACGCATGCATAGCCGCACAGGCCCGCCAGCAGGCCGACGCCCCCGGCCAGCCGGATCCGCGGGGCATATGGCCGCACCTGCGGCAGGTCGACCGCGCGCGCGTACTGCAGCCACGTGGTGGTCTCGAGCAGGGCGGTGTCCAGGCGCAGCAACAACAGCACCAGCAGACCGGCGACCTGCAGGCCGACCCAGGCCATCAGCGGCACGGCGAGCAGCGCACTGCTCCATCTCAGCTTGTCCATCCCTGGCCCCCTGCGGCGCACCGTCCTGGTGCGCATCCCGGGACGAAGCCCGGTGCCACCCGGAGTCAACCACGCGTGCGCGTGGGCGACAACGATCCCCGGCCGGTACTGTGCAGCGCTGCACAATCCCGGCCGGAGGCATGCGCGACGCCGCGGCACCTGGCGCGGGCGCCGGCCTGCGGCCTTACAGGCAATCGACCAGGCCGTCGTACAGGGTGACCTGGCTACCGGGCAATGGCGCATAC
>DATINB010000004.1:0-3786 GCA_035474775.1 Luteimonas sp. | reverse complement strand
GATCGCGGCATCCGCCCAACGCGATCCGGCTGCGGGCGATACCCGAGCGCCCGTCCCCGCGCCCATCGAGATGGATCCGACCGCGGGGGCGCCGCAACCCGGCATCGAAGACCAGCGCCGCCAGATCGCCGATGCCATCTCCACCCTGCCGATGGTCGACCGCGCGATCTGGTCCACCCACTCGACCCTCCAGGTCCTGCTCATCGAGACCGGCAGCGACCCGTTCACGGACATCTGTCCCCTCATGCTGCGTTATCCGGAACTGGCGTCGTCACGGGTGCAGCTGACGCCACCCCCCGGCAGCGGCGCGCCGCCACGCTTCAAGCAGTGCCGCTCGTACTGACGCGCTCCGAGCGCCCGGCGAGCGCTGGCATCGCGCCCTGCCCGCTGTCGACGACACTTACCAATGCACCCCGCGCATCAGCGACGCGAACGCGATCTGCTCGTTGCTGGGCGTGGAATCGCCCTTGACGGCCTTGCCGTCGCCCTTGGCGGCGGATGAATCCGGGAACAGCTCGAAGGCGGTGTTCATCACCACCTCGTAGGCCTTGGGTGCGATCGCATTGAGCAAGGCCGAAAAGATGCCCAGGCGCGTGGCGATCCGGCTGGGGCGTTCGATGATCGCCTTCACCAGCAGGTCCGCGGCCTCCTCCGGGGTCAGGGTCGGCACGCTGTCGTACATCTTGGTCGGCGCGATCATCGGCGTCTTGACCAGCGGCATGTTGACCGTGGTGAAGGCGATCCCCTTGCCGGACAGCTCGCCCTGCGCGCAGCGGCTGAACGCGTCCAGCGCGGCCTTGGACGCCACGTAGGCGGAGAAGCGCGGCGAGTTGGCCAGCACGCCGATCGAACTGATGTTGATGATGTGACCCCGGCGGCGTTGGGTCATGGTCGGCATGAACCCCATGATCAGGCGCAGGCTGCCAAAGTAGTTCAGCTGCATGGTGCGTTCGAAATCATGGAAGCGGTCGTAGCTCAGTTCGATCGAGCGCCGGATCGAACGCCCGGCGTTGTTGACCAGCACGTCGACATGGCCGTGGTCTGCCAGCACCCTGGCCACCAGGCGGTCGCAGTCGCCCATGTCGGCGAGGTCCGCGGTGTAGGCGAACACCTTGCCGCCGGCGGCGACCATCTCGTCGCGGGCCTTGAACAGCTCCTCTTCCCCGCGCGCCACGATCACCGTGACCGCACCGGCCTCGGCCACCCGCCGTGCCGTGGACAGGCCGATCCCCGAAGAGCCCCCGGTGATCACCACCACCTTGTTGCGGACCTTTCCCTTCAGGGTGCGGTCGACGAACAGGTCCGGGTCGAGGTGGCGCTCCCAGTAGTCCCACAGCCGCCACGCGTACGCGTCGAGCCGCGGGACCGCGATCCCGCTGCCCTTGAGCGCCCGTTCCGTCTCGCGGCTGTCGAACCGGGTCGGATAGGTGACGAACTTCAGCGTCGACTTCGGGATGCGGAAGTCGCGCAGCAGCATGCCGATGAACCGGCGCACGGGCGGCAGGTTGCCGACCGCGCCGCGGATCCCCGCCGGTACGAACGCGAACATGCGTGCGTCGATGCGCATGGTCATCTCCGGCGCATGGCCGGCGCGGGCGAAGGCGTTCAGCACCTCGCCGACGCGCATGGGCTCCGGATCGGTCAGGTGGAAGGTGTGCTGGTCGAGCCGCGGCTTGTGCGCGATGTGGTCCATGGCATCGGCCACGAAGTCGACCGGCACGATGTTGATGCGCCCGCCCTCGATGCCGAGCGTGGGCATCCACGGCGGCAGAAGCTCGCGCAGCTTCTTGAGGAAGGTGAAGAAATAGTAGGGCCCGTCGATCTTGTCCATCTCGCCGGTCTTCGAGTGCCCCACCACCATGCCGGGCCGGTAGACCCGCCACGGGATGCGCGTCTCGGCGCGCACCAGCGCCTCCGAGTCGTGCTTGGTGCGCAGATACGGGTCGTCGAGGCCTTCGGCCTCGGCGAACATGTCCTCGCGGAAGATCCCCGGGTACAGGCCGGCCACGGCGATTGAACTGGCGTGATGGAAACAGCCCGCGCCGAGCGCCGCCGCCAGGTCGAGCGCATGGCCGGTGCCATCGACATTCGCCACGCGCTGCGACTGCGCGCTGGCCTCCAGGTCGTAGATGGCGGCGAGGTGGAAGAAATGCTTGACCTTGCCCTTGAGCGCGCGGACCTGTGCCGCGGTCACCCCGCAGCCGGCCGCGCTCATGTCGCCGGGCACCACCAGCACGCGTCGCAGGTCCCAGCCCATCTTCTTCGCGATCGCATCGAATTTCTTCTGCGAATCCCGGCGCACCAGCACGTGGATCGCGCCCTTGCGGTCCAGGAGGTTCGATACGAGATGGCGACCGATGAATCCGGTGGCGCCGGTGACGAAGTAGGCCATTGCGCACTCCTGACGTTGATGGACCGCAAACGGCATCCGCCGCCGCGCGCCAGCATAGCCAACCGCGGACGGCGCCGCGCGACGGCATCCCCCCTGCATCGGCCACGCACGGCGACCGCGCGCGTTCCCGGCCACGGCCGGGCCGGCAGCCGGGCGGTCAGCGGGCTGGACGGCCGGTTGCGAGGCCGATGCCGAATACCGTGGTGCGGCGTGGGCGGGACTTGGCGCGATTGACCCTCCCCGGGGTGCGTGCTATCACCTGCACCCCGTGAGGAGGCCGCCGATGTCCGATCTGCAGACGCGTTTCGAACAGGCGCAGCAGCTGGCCAAGAGCTTGCCGGAGCGGCCAGACAACGCCACGCTGCTGCGCCTGTACGCGTTGTACAAGCAGGGGTCGGAGGGTGACGTGGTCGGCGACCGGCCGGGCTTCTTCGACTTCGTCGGAACGGCCAAGTACGAAGCATGGGCCGGGCTGTCGGGCACGGCGCAGGACGATGCGCGCACGCAGTACGTGGAGCTGGTGAAGACGCTGGCCACGTAGCCTGCCCACCGGGCGGAGGCATCCGGCGCGGCCGCGATGGCTGTCACCGGGCTGTCATCCAACGACCATGCGGGTGTCATCCAGCGATCATCTAATGCGTTCCGGGCGGACCTTTCCGCTTCTTCCGTCAGGAGCCATTCGTGTCCAACACCCTGAACCTCCGCCTTGCGGCCGTCGCGCTCGCCGGCGCATTGCTGGCAGGCGCCCCGCTCGCGTCGCGCGCCGCCGACATCACCGGCGCCGGCGCCACCTTCATCTACCCGCTGCTCTCGAAGTGGTCCGCCGACTACAACCAGGCCACCGGCAACAAGATCAACTACCAGTCCATCGGTTCCGGCGGCGGCATCGCGCAGATCAAGGCGAAGACGGTCGACTTCGGTTCGTCCGATGCACCGCTGAAGCCTGAAGAGCTGGCCAAGTACGGCCTGGCCCAGTTCCCGTCGGCGATCGGCGGCGTGGTCCCGGTGATCAACGTCCAGGGGATCAAGCCGGGCGCGCTGAAGCTCGACGGCCCGACGCTGGCCAGCATCTTCATGGGTGGCGTCAAGACCTGGAACGACCCGGCCATCGCCGCGCTGAACCCCGGCATGACCCTGCCGTCGGCCAAGATCACCGTCGTGCACCGCTCCGACGGTTCGGGTACCACCTTCAACTTCGTCAACTACCTGTCCAAGGTCAGCCCGGAGTGGAAGACCAAAGTGGGCGAAGGGACTTCGGTGAAGTGGCCAGCTGGCGTCGGCGGCAAGGGCAACGAGGGCGTCGCGGCGTACGTGAAGCAGATTAAGGGCGGCATCGGCTACGTCGAGCTGTCGTACGCGCTGCAGAACAAGATGGCGTACACGCAGATGAAGAA
>DATINB010000003.1:0-8623 GCA_035474775.1 Luteimonas sp. | reverse complement strand
CACGACGACCTGCGGGACGCGTTCGCGTCGTTCGAGGCCGCGCGGCGGCCGGATGCCGCGGCGATCCAGCACATGGCGCTGGAGAACTATCTCGAGATGCGCGACCGCGTCGACGATCCGGGGTACCTGCTGCAGCGCGAGCTCGAACTCGCCCTGCAGGCGCGCCACCCCGCGCGCTTCGTGCCGCACTACGGCATGGTCAGTTTCATGCGCGTGCCCTACGCGGTGGCGTTGCGACGCAGCGAACTGCAGCGCCGGATGCTCGAAGAGGCCACGCGCGGGGTCGCCACGCTGGCCGACATCGACTGGGCGCGGCTCGACGCGCAGGTGCTGGACCGGTTGCCCCCGCTCGTCGAGGCGGCCTGATGGCGGACAGTTTCCTGTTCTACGACCTCGAGACCTACGGTTCCGACCCCTGCCGCACCCGCGTCGCGCAATTCGCGGCCATCCGCACCGACACCGATCTGCGCGAGATCGACGCGCCGGTGGACGTCCTCGTGCGTCCCGCCGACGACCTGCTGCCCTCCCCCGCCGCGACCATGGTCACCGGCATCACGCCACAGGATGCGCTGCGCCACGGCATCCACGAGGCCGAAGCGTTCGCACGGATCAACGAGGAGATGTCGCGCGCGGGGACCTGCAGCGTCGGTTACAACTCGCTGCGATTCGACGACGAGTTCATCCGCCACGGACTGTTCCGCAATTTCTACGACCCCTACGAGCGCGAGTGGCGTGGCGGGAATTCACGGTGGGACCTGCTCGACGTCCTGCGGCTCGCCCACGCGCTGCGCCCGGAAGGCATCGAATGGCCGAAGCGCGAGGACGGTGCCACCTCGTTCAAGCTCGAGCACCTGGCCAGCGCCAACGGCGTGCGGCGCGGCGAGGCGCACGAGGCTCTGTCCGACGTACGGGCGCTGATCGGCATGGCGCGACGCCTGCGCACGGCCCAACCGCGCCTGTGGGACTACGCGCTCACGCTGCGCGACAAGCGCCACGCCGGCACCCTGCTCGATTGTGTCGCGATGACCCCGGTGCTGCACGTCTCGCAGCGCTACCCGTCGGCGCGGCTGTGTGCCGCGGCCGTGGTCCCGCTGGCCCGGCATCCGCAGATCGACAGCCGCGTCATCGTGTTCGACCTCGACGGCGATCCCGGGGCCCTGCTGGCGCTGGAGCCCGACGCCATCGCGGATCGCCTGTACGCGCGTGCCGTCGACCTGCCCGAGGGCGAGGTGCGCGTGCCACTGAAGGAGGTCCACCTCAACCGTTGCCCGTCGCTGGTGCCCTGGGCGTTCCTGCGCCCGGCGGACTTCGCGCGCCTGGGTATCGACCGCGCCCGGGCCGAAGCCACGGTCGCGCGGCTGCGCGAGGCCGGACCGGCGCTGGCGGAAAAGGTCAGGCGTGTGTTCGCGCGCGAGCGCACGCGCGACCCGGCCGACCCCGACGCGTCGCTGTACGCCGGCTTCATCGACGACGCCGACAAGCGCCGCTGCCGCGAGGTCCGCGCGACGCCGCCGGCGCAGCTCGGTTCGCGGGTGTTCGGGTTCGACGATCCCCGCCTGCAGGAACTGCTGTTCCGCTATCGCGCGCGCAACCATCCGGACACGCTGTCCATCGAGGAGCAGTTGCGCTGGGACGACTACCGCCGGATGCGGCTGATGCAGGATTCCGGCATGTCGGAGCTCACCTTCGCGGACTTCGATGCCGAAATCGCCGCGATGCGCGTGGTCCATGCCGGCGACGGGACGCGCATGCGGCTGCTCGATTCGCTCGACGCCTGGCGTCGGGACATCGCGGCGGCGCTGCGTCCGCTCTAGCGCCCAGCCACGCACCCCGACGGACCGCGGACCATGGCGACCTACTTCAGCGCGCACAGCCTGGCCTTCCTGCGCGCATTGGCACGGCACAACGACCGCGCCTGGTTCCTGGCCCACAAGCCGGCCTACGAGGCGCATGTGCGCGAGCCGTTCCAGGCCCTGCTCACCGACCTGCAGCCGGATCTCATGGCGGTCAGTCCGCAGTTCCGCTCCGAGCCCCGCGCCGTCGGGGGGTCGCTGTTCCGCATCCAGCGCGACACCCGCTTCGCCAACGACAAGACGCCCTACAAGACATGGCAGGGCGCGCGCCTGTTCCATGCGCGCTGCCGCGAGCTGCCGGCGCCGTCGTTCTACCTGCAGCTCGAGCCCGGACGATCGTTCCTGGCCGCCGGAATCTGGCACCCGGACACGCCCGTCCAGCGGCGCATCCGCCAGTTCATCGTCGACAATCCGGCGGGCTGGCGCTCCGCTGCGCACGCACCGTCCTTCCGGCGGCGTTTCGCCCTGCGCGACGACGACAGGCTCGTGCGCGTGCCGCCCGGCTACCCCGATGACTTCGCCCACCGCGACGACCTGCGCCTGCGCACGTTCGCCGCCGCGCGCGCCATCGACGACGACGCCATGACCGGCCCGCGCCTGCGGCAGCTGCTCGCACGCGACCTGCTGGCGCTCGGTCCGTTCGTGGACTACCTGTGCGCCGCCCTGGATCTGGAGTTCTGAACGCGGTACGGGCCGCGAGCGCCGCGGGCGCTGCGCCCCCCGGCCGGCCGGGGCGCCGACCCCGCCACTCGCGTGGCAAGGCTCCTAGACTGTGCGCATGGACAGGACTGGAACGTCGATGAAGAAGTGGATCGGAGTGGGTGTGCTGCTGGTCGCCATGGTGCTCGGCTATGTCGCGGCCGGCCCCTACCTCACCGTGCGCGCGATACGCGAAGCGGTGAAGACCGAGGATGCCTCGGCGCTGGCGCGCCAGGTCGACTTCCCCGCCCTGCGCACCAGCCTCAAGCTGCAGGTCAACGACCGCATCGTGCGCCAGGCCGGTGCCGACGTGCAGTCGAGCCTGCTCGGCGCGCTGGGGCTCACCGTGGCCACGGGGCTCGCCGGCGGCATGGTCGATGCCATGGTCACGCCGGTCGGCCTCGGCGCACTGATGGAAGGCCGCAAACTCTTGAACCGCGGTGCCGGCGTTGCGCCACCGTCGCGCAGCGACACCAGCCAGCAGGCCGAACCGCTGCAGGACCCCCGCTACCGCTTCGAATCCACTTCGCGCTTCACCGCGACGGTGAGCAGCGACGCCGGCGAGCCGGTGGTGTTCGTGCTCACGCGCGACGGGCTGCACTGGAAGCTGTCGGACATCCGCCTGCCGCGCTGAACGGGAGACCCTCCCCGCCCGCCTAGCGGTTGGAGATGCCGTGCGGCACGTGGCCGGTGGTGACGTGCTGGCGGGCGCTGTCGATGTTGTGCAGCGAATCGTCGAAGAAGATGTCGGCGCCGAACACATCCAGGAACGGGCCCTTGGCGCGCCCGCCCAGGAACAGCGCTTCGTCCAGGCGCACGCCCCAGGCGCGCAGGGTGCGGATCACGCGCTCGTGCGCCGGCGCCGAACGCGCGGTCACCAGCGCGGTGCGTATCGGCGAGCCATCGCCCGGTGGCCAGGCCGCCTGCAGTGCATGCAGGGACTGCAGGAACCCGCGGAACGGCCCCACCGACAGCGGCTCGCGTGCATTGTCGCGCTCGTGGCGGTGGAACGCCTCCAGGCCGCCCTCGCGCGACACGCGCTCGCCCTCGTCGCCGAAGATCACCGCGTCGCCGTCGAAGGCGATGCGCAGCTGGTCGTGCCGGTGCGCCGGCGCCTTGGCCGGCAGGATGGTCGCCGCCGCCACGCCGTTCTCCAGTGCCAGGCGCACCGAATCCGGATTGGCGGACAGGAACAGCTGTGCGCCGAACGGGCGGATGTAGGGCCAGGTGGGCGCGCCGGAGGTGAAGCTGGCTCGCGAGATCGCCAGGCCGTGGTGCTGGATCGCATTGAAGATGCGCAGCCCGGTGTCCGATGAGTTGCGCGACAGCAGGATCACCTCGACGCGCGGCGCGTCCAGCGGCGCGCCTTCGTTGAGCGCCAGCAGCTTGCGCACCAGCGGGAACGCGATGCCCGGCTCGAGCAGGTCGTCCTCATGGTCACGCTGGTGCTCGGCGTAGGCATCGATCCCCTCCGCCTCGAACAGCCGGTGGCTGTCCTCGAGGTCGAACAGTGCGCGCGAGGAGATCGCGACGGTCAGCAGGCCGGGGGCGGGCGACGGCATCGCGCCTCCCGTCGCCGGTGCCTCCGTGCCCGGCACCGGGTCGCCGCTCACGCCTCGAACTGCTCGCTGAGGATGCGCTCTTCCAGGTTGTGTTCGGGATCGAACAGCAGCGTCACCGTGCGATCGGCGGATTCACGGATGGTCACCTCGACGATGTCGCGGACCTCGTGCGAGTCGGCGGTGGCGCTCACCGGTCGCTTGTAGGGATCGAGCACGCGGAAGCGGACCTCGGTCGCCGACTTCAGGATGGCACCGCGCCAGCGCCGCGGCCGGAACGGCGCGATCGGCGTCAGCGCGAGCACGCCCGACCCCAGCGGCAGGATCGGCCCGTGCGCGGAATAGTTGTAGGCCGTGCTGCCCGCAGCGGTGGACAGGATGACGCCGTCGCAGACCAGTTCCTCGAGGCGGATCTGCCCGTTCAGCTCGATGGCGACGTGCGCGGCCTGCCGCGTCTGCCGCAGCAGCGACACCTCGTTGTAGGCCAGCGAGCCGACACTGGCACCGGATTCGGTGGAGGCCACCATCTCCAGCGGCCGCAGGACCGCGGCCTCGGCGGCGGCCAGCCGCGCCATGAGGTCGTCCATGTCGCTGCCGGCGTCCATCGGGCGGTGCTGGTTCATCAGGAAGCCCACCGACCCCAGCTTCATGCCGTACACGGGCTTGCCGAGCGCGCCATGCCGGTGCAGCGTCTGCAGCATGAACCCGTCCCCGCCGAGTGCACAGAGCACGTCGGCATCGGCCGGGGCATGCTGGCCATGCCGCGCGACCAATGCGGCCATCGCCGCCTGCGCCTCGGTCGACTGGCCGGCCAGGAATGCGACGCGGGGCTGGCTGTCCATGCGTGCGCCTCAGCCCGCGGCCGCCAGCTGTGCCAGCCGGCGCACCGCGACCGATGCCGTGGGGTAGTCCAGGGTCTTCTGCGCCGCGAGTTCCGACAGCATGCCCAGGGTGAAGCGCAGCGAGGCATCGTCGCGAGCGATCCACTGGGCGACCTTGGCATCGGCATCGTCGGCCGGCATGGCCAGCACCTGCGCCACCAGCGCACGCTGCTGTGCCGCCAGCTCGTCGCGGAGGACGCCACGGGCGACGGCATGCCAGCGCCCGTCCACCGGCAACGCATCGATCTGTTCGAGCAGCCAGGGCAGGTTGAGCGCCGCGCCCAGGCGGAAATGCACGCGCGCCACGTCGACCGGCGAGCGGTCGCCCTCGCGCGCCAGCTCGATGATGTCGCTGCACGCCTCCAGGTACGGCAGCGCCGCCAGCTGCACGGCGAGTGCGTCCGGCACGCCGCGTTCGCGCCATTGCCGGAGGGCATCGTCGTAGGCCGGCCGCTGGGCGCCGGTGAGGATGTCGTCGCCGGCGCGGATCGCGCGGAACCCGTCGTGGTAGCGCGCCACCGCGCTCGCGATGTCGGGAATGGCGCCCGGCCGCGCCAGCAGCCAGCGCGTGAAGCTGCGCTGCAGCGTCCAGATCACCTGCAGCGCGTCGATCTGCACCGGCTCCGCCACCACGCCGTCCAGTTCGTCGATCTGCGCCCACAGCTGACGCGCATCGAGCGTCTCGCGGGTGATGGTGAATGCCTTGGCCACCTCGCCCGGCGAGCGCCCGCTGTCTTCCTGCATGCGCATCAGGAACGTGGCGCCCATGCGGTTGATCGTCGAGTTGGTGACCGCGGTGGCGATGATCTCGCGCTTCAGCCGGTGCTGTTCCATGGCATCGGCGTACGACGCCTGCAGCGGCTGCGGGAAATAGCGCTGCAGCTCCTTGGAGAGGTAGGGATCCTCCGGGATGTCGGATTCCAGCAAGCGCTGGAACGTGACCAGCTTGGCGTAGGACAGCAGCACGGCGAGCTCGGGGCGGGTCAGCCCCTGGCCGCGCGCCTTGCGTTCGGCGATCTCGGCATCGCTCGGCAGGAACTCCAGCTGGCGGTCCAGCAGGCCCTGGGATTCCAGGGTCTGGATGAAATGCTGCTTGGATCCCAGGCGCGACACGCTCATCCGCTCCATCAGGCTGATGGCCTGGTTCTGCCGATAGTTGTCGAACAGCACCAGCTGCTCGACCTCGCCGGTCATCGAAGCCAGCAAGGCGTTGCGGGCCTCCAGCGCCAGCGCACCGGACTGCACCTGGGCGTTGAGCAGGATCTTGATGTTGACCTCGTGATCCGAGGTGTCGACGCCCGCCGAGTTGTCGATGAAGTCGGTGTTGAGCAGCACGCCGGCCTGGGCGGCCTCGATGCGGCCACGCTGGGTCATGCCGAGGTTTCCGCCCTCGCCCACCACCTTGCAGCGCAACTCGCGCCCGTCCACGCGGATGGCGTTGTTGGCGCGGTCGCCGACCTCGCCGTGGGTCTCGACGCTGCCCTTGACGTAGGTGCCGATGCCACCGTTCCACAGCAGGTCCACCGGCGCCTTGAGGATCGCGGTGAGGAGTTCGTTCGGCGACAGCGCGGTCACCCCCGCGTCGAGGCCGAGCGCGCCGCGGACCTCCGCGGACACCGGGATCGACTTCAGCGTGCGCGGGTAGATGCCGCCGCCGGCCGACAGCAGCGTGGCGTCGTAGTCGGCCCAGCTCGAGCGCGGCAGCGCGAACAGGCGCTCGCGCTCGACGAACGCGCGCGCGGCATCGGGCGACGGGTCGAGGAAGACGTGGCGGTGATCGAATGCGGCCACCAGGCGGATGTGCGGCGAAAGCAGCATGCCGTTGCCGAACACGTCGCCGGACATGTCGCCGATGCCCACGCAAGTGAAGTCCTGCGCCTGGCTGTCGCGGCCCATGGCGCGAAAATGGCGCTTGACCGATTCCCAGGCGCCCTTGGCGGTGATCCCCATGCCCTTGTGGTCGTAGCCGACCGAACCACCGGAGGCGAATGCGTCGCCCATCCAGAACCCGTGCTCGGCGGAGATCCCGTTGGCGATGTCCGAGAAGGTCGCGGTGCCCTTGTCGGCGGCGACCACCAGGTAGGGATCGTCGGGGTCGTGCCGCACGACGTCGCGCGGCGGCACGATCGCACCGTCCACGAGGTTGTCGGTGATGTCGAGCAGCGCGTTGATGAACTGGCGGTAGCAGGCGATGCCCTCGGCAAGCACGGCATCGCGGTCGCCGCCGGCCGGCGGCCGCTTGACGAAGAAGCCGCCCTTGGCACCCACCGGCACGATCACGGTGTTCTTGACCATCTGCGCCTTGACCAGGCCCAGCACCTCGGTGCGGAAATCCTCGCGCCGGTCCGACCAGCGCAGCCCGCCGCGGGCAACCGGGCCGAAGCGCAGGTGCACGCCTTCCATGCGCGGGCTGTACACGAAGATCTCGCGGAACGGCCGTGGCTTCGGCAGGTCGGCGACCTTCGCGGAGTCGAACTTGAACGCGATGCAGTCGCGCGCGCCGCCATCGGCGTCGCACTGGTAATAGCTGGTGCGCAGGGTGGCATCGATGATGCCGATGAAGCTGCGCAGGATGCGGTCCTCGTCGAGGCTGGCGACGCCGTCCAGCATCGTCTTCAACGCCGAACGCGTGCTGTCGTACTGCGCATTGCGGCCGTGCCGGCGCGCCGCGAGCACCGGCTCCAGCGTGGCGAGCGCGCCGGCCTCGCCGGCGGCCAGCGTCTCGAGCTGGGCGCGGAAGCGGGCGCTGCCGTCGGCCACCTCCTCGTCGCTCTCGCGCCCGGTGCGCGGGTCGAAGCGCGCTTCGAACAGTTCGACGAGCAGCCGCGCCAGCAGCGGATAGCGGGTCAGGGTCGCTTCCACGTAGCTCTGCGAGAACGGCACGCCCACCTGCATCAGGTACTTGCAGTAGCCGCGCAGCATCGCCACCTGCCGCCAGTCGAGGCCCGCGGCCAGGATCAGGCGGTTGAAGCCGTCGTTCTCGGCGTGCCCACGCCACAACTGCGCGAAGGCGGCCTCGAAGCCGGCGTCCAGCCTCGAAACGTCCAGGTCCGCGCGTGCCGCCTCCACCTCGAAATCCTGGATGTACACCGGCATCGGGTCGCCGCCATCGCCGGCGGGCACCTCGATGCGGTAGGGATGCTCGGAGATCACGCGCAGGCCCATGTTCTCCATCATCGGCAGCACGTCGGACAGCGCGATGTCGGTGCGCTGGCGATACAGCTTGAAGCGCAGCGCGCCCTCGCCCGGCTGGCAATGCGCGGTGCGGTACAGGCTCAGGCGCAGGTCGTCCGGGCCATCCAGGGCGGCGAGATGCTCGACGTCGCTGGCGGCGATGTCCGGCGTGACCCGCTCGATGTAGGCCGCCGACAGCGCGCGCCCGAACCGGCCCGCCATCGCCAGGCCCGCGGCCTCGCCATGGCGGCGCGAGAGCGCGTCGCGCAGGTCGTCGTGCCAGTTGCGCACGATCACCGCCAGCTCGCCATCCAGCGAACTCGCCTCGACGTCCGAATGCACGCCACCACGCGGCCGCACCAGCATGTGCAGCTGCGCCAGCGGCGACTCCCCGACCGCCACGTTGGTGTCCACGTGGTCGGCACCCAGCGCGGCCTTCAGCATCGATTCGATGCGC
>DATINB010000002.1:0-2811 GCA_035474775.1 Luteimonas sp. | reverse complement strand
GGCGCCTCGCCCTTGCTGCAGGCGGCGACGATCTTGCGCGTCGCCTCGAGCTGGCGTTGCCATTCGGCCGAGTCGTCCCCCTGGCGCAGCAGCGTCAGGGTCAGCACGTCGGCCCAGGCCTGGTTGAGCAGCGCACGCACGAACTTCGGCAGGCGCTGCTCGCCGACCACCGCGGCCAGCGTCTCCGCCGCACGGAGCTTGGCGACCTCCAGCTTCTCCTTGCCGCGCGCCGCCTCGACGTGGCGACGCTCGAGCATCTCGGCCTTGCGCACCTGCGCCTGCAGGTGGCCCTGCAGCTTCTGGTTGCTGGCCTCGAAGACCGCACTGTCGCCGTCGTAATGCTCGACGACATGGCTCACCGCTTCCTGCAGCGGCAGCAGCAGCTGCGGATCGAAGTCGTCGGCGTCGAGCCACTTGGCGCCGCTTTCGGCCACGGTGTTCAGGAGCTGGCGGGCCGGGTGCTGGCCGCGCACGAAGAACGCCGGCTCCTGCAGGGCGACGCGCAGCAATGGCACCTGCAGGCGCCGGATCAATGCCGCCGACGGCGCGTCGCTGCGGGTCTCGGCCTCCAGATGCCCGTACAGCATGTGCAGCAGTTCGAAGGTGTCGCTGTCGCCCTCGGAGAGGGCGGCATGCGCGCCGCGCTGTTGCCGCGCCTGCGCCAGCAGTGTCTGCTTGATCTCCATCAGCGAGCGTGCGGAGCCGGTCGGCGAGTGCGGCTGGATCTGCAGCGCGGCGAGCGCGCGCACGACGTCGTCGGTACTCAGCCGCGCCCCGCCCTCGCCGGCCTCGACGGGCCGCAGCTTGCCCAGGAGCTCGCGCCGACCGGACAGGAGCTGCTGCAGCTTGGCGTAGCTCGCGGTTTCGTCGGCATCCTCGAGGCCGGCCGGCTGCTCGCCCATCCAGGCGGTGTGCGGACGCTGCGGGTCCATCGCGGGCGCCATGCGCGTCGCTCCCGTTTCGCCGGGCTCGACCGATCCACCGCCGCGGAAGCCCCCCCGGCCGCCAGTGTTCCCGCCACGGGACCCGGCCGGGCCCCCGGCGGCCGACCCGCCACCGCCACCGGCGCCACCACCACCCCGCTGGCCATCGCGCTCGCCGGAGGGCTCGCCGTCGGCGGGACCATCCGGCGCGGGCGCGCCCGCCGAGGACGGCGAGCGTGCCCGCATCGGCACGTAGGTCAGGCCCGGCAGGATGCCTTCGGAAGCGATCGCCGCGTCCAGCTTGTCGAGCACCCGCGCGAACAGCACCATGACGTGGCGGTCGAAGAGCCGATACAGCAACAGCCGTGAATCATGGCCGATCTGCAGCGCCTTGCTGGCGTTGCGCATGGCGCGGCAGAGTGCCTGCGGACCCAGCGGGATGCGTTCGGCGTCGAACGCCGGGCTGCCGGCCAGCACACCGAAGCGCTGCCCGAGCAGGTGCAGCGAGAGGTTGGCGCGGCCCTCCTGGCGCGATGCGATTTCCCGCAGCACGGTGTCTTCGTCCATCACCGCGTCTTCCACCAGGCTCAGCGAGTGGAAGCTGGCGCCCGCTGGCGCGGCCGGCACGGCCACCGGCACCGCAGGCTGGCGGATCGCACACAGGCTGGATTCCACCTCGAGCATGAATTGAGGAACGAGGTCCGCGCGATTCATGCGGAACGTGCGCAGGGTCTGCATGTAGCCGGACTCGCTGCCCGGGTTCCGCGCCAGGTCGGCGAGACGGAACAGCTCCTGCTCGAACTCGTTCAGCAGCAGGCCCAGTGCCGGATCCAGCTCCTCGGAGACCAGTGCGAGCGCGTGCTCCAGCGTCCTGCGCACGCGGCGCGGCAGCCCGGCAGTGGCCAGGGTACGCAGCGACGCGGGTTCGTGGTGAGGCTTGGAGGCCGACATGTGCCCTGGTTGTGCTCCCGAGCCGCTTCTTAGCACGCCACGCGGATTACGGCCAGATACGCAGGTTGCGTCGCGGTCCGGCCACCGTGCCCGGACGGGCGGTGCCGGCGCCGCCCACTCACAGGAAGAGCCCGATCACATCGTTGCCGAAACGACGGCCGAGCGCCGTGGGGACGACGCGATCGTCGACCGGCTCCAGCCAGCCGCGGTCGATGGCCTTGCGCAGGGAACCGGCAATCGCCGCGCGCGCCACGCCGGTGCGCGATTCGAAGTCCACGAGCGCAAAACCCGCATTCAGGCGCAGCGCGTTCAACATGTATTCGAAGGGACGCTGGGCCGGCTCGATGCGCGCGTCGCCGCCGATCGCGGCATCGGTCCCGGCGGTGGCCAGCCAGGCCGCCGGGTGTTTCAGCTTCCAGCGCCGCAGGACCGACTGCTCGGCGCCGAGCGTGATCTTGCCGTGGGCGCCGGCACCGATGCCCAGGTAATCCCCGAAACGCCAGTAGTTGAGATTGTGCGCGCAGGCGCGTCCCTGGCTGGCATAGGCGCTGACTTCGTACTGGACGAATCCGGCATCGGCGAGGCGTGCCTGGCAGAGCGTCTGCATGTCCCAGGCCAGGTCGTCGTCGGGCATGCCGGGCGGTGGTCGTGCGGCGAACACGGTGTTCGCCTCGAGGGTCAGCTGGTAATGCGAGACATGCGCAGGCTGCAGGGCCAGTGCGCGCTCCACGTCGCGTTCGGCCATGGCCAGCGTCTGCCCCGGGAGCGCATACATCAGGTCGACATTGATGTTGTCGAAGCCGGCACCCTGCGCCAGCCGGACCGCCGCGTCCGCGTCGGCCGAGTCGTGGATGCGCCCCAGGGTCGCCAGCACGGCGTCGTCGAAGGTCTGCACGCCGAAGCTGAGCCGGTTGACGCCGGCGCGGCGGTAGTCCTC
>DATINB010000001.1:0-2606 GCA_035474775.1 Luteimonas sp. | reverse complement strand
GCTGCCCGGGGCGGAACAGCCCGTAGTGCACGGCCAGGTCGATGCGTTCGCGCAGTTCGGCGACCACGGCATTGCCCGGCTCGGCGATGGCGATCATCCGCCCCAGTTCGGCGCGTGCCTTCTCGATGCCGTCGACTCCCGGCAACGCGGTGATGGCCAGGTCGCGCAACCGGCCGATCCGCTCCTGGCGGATGCGCGCCACGCGCTCCCGCGCGTCGTCGACCGTGCCCGTGTCCTCACGGACCTTGCCGGCCCGCTCCAGCCAGCGCTGCGCGTCGTCGAAGGCATCGTTGCCGGCGGCGTCCTCGGCGCGGCGGATCATCGCGCTCTCGATCGCCGCGACCATCTGCATGGCGCGCGGCTGGCCGGGCTGCGCCTTGAGCACTTCGCGGGCACTGGCCAACGCGCCACCCCCGGCCTCGCCGAGGCGGCCTGCGCGCAGCTCGACCTCGGCGTGGCGATTGAGTTCCCAGAGACGGTCGGCCTCGTCGACCGCGGCCAGGTAGCGTGCCACCGCCGGGTCCGACGGGCGCGCGCTGCGCGCGACCGAGGCGATCCGGTGCGCCTCGCGGCGCGCCTGGAGGTCGTCGCTGCTGGCCAGCAGCGCCGAGGCACCCTGTTCGAGCAGGCGCTCGACCGCGCGCTGCAAGCCGGCCTGCGCCTTGGCGTCGCCTGGCGCGAGTGCGAGCACGCCCAGATAGAGCGGGATGGCCGACTCGCCATCCGCGTACAGGGCGCCTTCGGCCAGCGCGGCATCGGCACGGGCGCGCGCCGCATCGAGCGTGTCCATCTGCACGTCGGTCGCGGGCGGCTGCCAGGTGAGGCTGGCGGCGATGGCGTCGTCACCGCTCACTGTCACCTGGCCGTCGGACCCGGCCCGGCCTGCGGCCGATGGCGCGGCCTCCGCACCCGGCGGAGCGGCGTCGCGGCCGCACGCCACGCACAGCGCCAGCGCCAGCACCAGGGGCGCCGCGCTCCGCATCTGCGTTCCGGATCCGCGCAACCGCAACTCCCGCCGTTCGAGGTCCTGCAGGTTACGCGATGGCCGCGGCATGGGTACGTCGCTGGGCCCGGTTTGCCTGCCCGCCTGCACCGCCGGTAGGCTGCTGCCGATGACAGACGCCCCCTATGAGTGGATCACCGACCCGGCCGCGCTCGCCGCACAGTTCGTGCAGGCGCCCGCGCGCATCGGGCTGGACACGGAGTTCATCCGCGAACGCACCTACTGGCCGCAGCTGGCCCTCGTGCAGATCGCGGTGCGCGACGCCATCCTGCTGGTCGACCCGCTGTCGCCCGGCATGGCCGAAGCGCTGCGCGACGTGCTCGAGGACGCGCGCATCCTCAAGGTGATGCACAGCGCCAGCGAGGACCTGGTTGCCTTCGGCCACGCCTGCAACGCCTTGCCAGCGCCGCTGTTCGATACCCAGGTGGCCGCGGCACTGGCCGGGGTGGGTGCCGGCATCGGATACCAGCGGCTGGTGATGGACCTGCTGGAAGTGCACCTGGAAAAGGGCGAGACGCGTTCGGACTGGTTGCGCCGCCCCCTGTCCACGGCGCAACTGGCCTATGCCGCCGACGATGTGCGCCACCTCTTCGCACTGCACGACGTGCTCGACGCGCGCTTGGCCGCGGTGGAGCGGCAACCGTGGTTCATCGAAGACTGCACGCGGATGGTCGACAACGCGCGCGGCGATGGCCTCGAACGCTGGCCGCACCTGTCCTCGCGTGCGTCGCAATACCTCGATCCGTCCGCACGGCTGCGCCTGCTGCGGGTGCTGCGCTGGCGCGATGCCTACGCCCGCGACCACGACCGCCCACGCACCTGGATCCTCGACAACGAACTGGCGGCGCAGATCGCGCGTGATCCGCCGACCGACATGGCGAGCCTCCAGCGCCAGTTCGACACGCATCCGAAAGCCCCCCGGCGCCTTGCCGGCGAGGTGTGGGCCGCCCTCTGCACACCGCTCGTCGACGAGCACGAGGCGCCGCCGGCGCGGACCGACGAGCGCGACAAGCGTGCCGTCCGCCGCCTGCAGGACGCGGTGGCCGGCCGGAGCGCCGAGCTGGGCTTGCCGGACGGCGTGCTGGCGTCACGTCGCTGGCTCGAAGCACTGCTGGATGGCGACGACTGGCCCGGCCCGCTGGCCGGCTGGCGCCGACGCGAGCTCGAGCCGCTGCTCGCGCCGCTGCTGGTCGCGGTGCGGCCACCGCGATTGCCGTCCGCCGACCCGGCCGTATAGAATCCCCGATTCGTGGGGCGGTAGCTCAGCTGGGAGAGCGTCGCGTTCGCATCGCGAAGGTCAGGGGTTCGATCCCCCTCCGCTCCACCACGAAATCCGCAATGACATCGCCCTGTCCCGCTGGTCTGGGCCCGGGCCGCACGCAGCGCATCCCGAGCCTCCTGCAACCGAAGGCGTCAGGAGCCTAGCGGTCGCGGTCGATCGCCGGCGCTCACCAGAACACCGCGTACAGCGCGATCAGGATGGCGACCACCGCCGCCGCACCGATGTTGAATGCCGGCGTGGTCGCGTACTGCACGTCGTCGGTGCGGATCATGTCCCGCGCCGGTGCGGTGGGCGTCATCAGCGAAACCGCGATGCCGAGCA